>JANQLF010000207.1 GCA_028280785.1 Planctomycetota bacterium | reverse complement strand
GACGAAAATGGTTCACGTATTCGCATCCTTGATGTGGTTCCTGGTGAAGGCCCACAAGAAAAATTCAACTTCGATGATGAAGGCCAACGCTCGGTTAATATCGGTGTAAATCGTGTGCGTGAGCGCATCGAAGAAAAAGAAGGCCGCAAGCTTTACTTAACCAGCGAAATTGCTCAACGTAAATTACCGATTTATACCCCAGGTCAGTACGATAAGCAGGACAATAATGTGATCGGTGAATTGTATGGCGTCATCATCTTTGATGACCTTGCCATCAACGGTGACACCTTCGAAATCCAAATTCGTGGTTTAAGTAATAAAACCCGTCAATCCATTCCAGAGCATGATCCTAAAAATATCGCTGACTTCTGGAATATGCGTGTTTACCGTCGCACCTATTATGTCAGTTATAAGCGTACCGGTGATGAATATTTCCGTGGTCGCGACTCATTTAATTTAGTCAGCAAAGGCTGGCGTTGGCGCAACACCTTCCAACGCGTTCATCAACGTTCGACTATGGCACATGTTCAATATTTCCTCGACAACGTTGCCGACGACAAAGGTAACGAAAATAAAGACATCGTTGAAAAAGCATTGGCCTACTACCAAGCCGTTCGCGAAAAGCGCCAAGAGTTGGTCGATGAGCAAGAAAATTTAGCACGCTTTGAACAGGACTTGCCAGATATTGTCGAAGAATTGAAAGGCGGGGAAGATTAAAATGCAGCTGCGAATTAATTTAGTATTTTTAGTTGTAGTGGCTTGTGTTTTGGCCGCTTGTGGTGGTGGTACTTCTTCAAGCACCAGCACCCGTATCAGTAAGTCATCAACTTCACATGTCGCCAAAGGCAAGCTCAGCGATGAGATTTTAAAGGCCCAATCAATGGTGCCGCGTCGCAGTCTTAAGGAATTGCCATTCGAATTTTCTTGGGACTTAGAGCTTCCCGCACCAGTTCATATTTCATGGGTTGATAAAGCGATTCCAGATACTTTATTTTTACAAACCAAAAAACGTCAAATTCACGCAATTGATATCAAGAGTGGTCACACCAAATGGGTGAGCCGCTCGTTACCAAAACTTATGGAATTACCACCAAACGTTGTGCGTGAAGAATTACCTGGTCGTAAAAAAGGTGAGATCATTTTAGACGACCGTCTCTACGTTATATCAGATAGTATTTTATTCTGTATCGACGCTGTTTACGGCCAAGTTATTTGGCGCTTTGTTTTACCGTTTGAACCTTCAACAGGCCCTTATGCCACTGGCAGCGGTAAAGGTTTACGTGTCTTTATGGGTGACTGGCAGGGGCATCTGCGCGTGGTTACCTATCACGAAGAAAAAATGAATCCGTATGTATTATGGCAGTGGAACTTACGCGGTGCGGCTATGGCTGACCCTGTCGGTACCGGTGGCTTGGTATACATCGGTAATGACCGTGGTGTGCTTCAATGCTTTGACCACGATCGCGAATTAAATTGGGAATTTAAAATTGGTAACACCATGCGTGGTGAGCCAATTCATCGTGGTCGTAGTTTATACTTCGGTTCAACCGACAATGTTTTCCATGTTATCAATCGTCTTTCTGGCCAGGTCATGGGTCAATTGTATTTAGACGCGCCAATCGAGCGTAGTCCGTTTACTTTCTCTTTTGATCCAAAACGCATCTATTTGTGGACCAGTGGTAATAAAGAAAAACACCAAGGTCTCTACGCAGTTGATTCGTTCCCAGATAAAATTCCTTACAAAGACACCGTTGATGAAATGTTCGACCTCGAAGTTGAGCGTTTAAAAGTTGCATGGTTTGTTCCAGGATTACGCAGCGTGGTTGCTTCAACCAAAAAACATTTATTCGCAACCTATGGCGGCGGCGACTCGGTCGTCTATGCCATCAATCGTAAAACTGGTAAAGCTGAGTGGGCATGGGATGTAGCCGTTGATCTTGGTCAAACATCTAAGAAAGCCTTTCAGTTCTGTCAGTACGTTGATTACACCGGCCAAAATCAAAGTATTATCACCTATGATATGAACGGTAAACTGGTCGCATACAAAATGTTTGGTCAGTATAGCACTCGTTGAATGTAATTATCAAATAGAAAAGGCCGGTCCTATGACCGGCCTTTTTTAATGTCATTCGGATAATTTAATATGGCGTAATCGAATTGTCGACTTCTTGTCCCCACGCCAAAATTCCACCAGTCAAATTAAATACTTTGGTAAAACCATTTTGTAATAAAAAGGCCTGGACGCTTTGTGAGCGCTTACCGCTGCGGCATTGGCAGACAACGATTTTTTCTTTCCACTCAGCAATTTCATCAAGACGTGCAGGGACATCGTTCATGGGAATGTGGACGTGACCATCGATCGCACAGATGGCCAGCTCATTGGCTTCACGCACGTCTAATAAGAGATGTTCATCGCCATTGTCGCGCATGCTTTTATAATCGAGGACACTGAGTTCTTCCATGTCTGACTCCTGAGCGATAAAGGATAGCTCAATCGGAGTATTGCCAATAACGAATTAGTAAATGGTCTATGGAACTTGAACGTATGGTTAGTAATCGATACTATCAAAATGTCGCGCCATAATCATCTGCAACACGTAGCCGATGCCTTGAGTGGCTCCTTTAATAGTCGCAATAATGATGTCGATGGACATTGGGGACTTGGATTGCTGTGTGCATTTGCCGGGAGCCATGATCAAAACAGTGTGATGATCGATTTAATGGAGCACAGGATAACGCCAGTAACAGAACGCTTTAATGCCTTGATAGATACTTATCAAGAAATGCTCTACAGCTTGCTTGAAAAACAAAACATGCCTGTCGCCTGGGCAAAATCGGTGATAATAAGTGCTCAATTTAATGTGCCTTTTAATGCTGATTATCATCAACATTACCCCAAAGGCGAGCCGGCCTTAGTTAGTTGCGAAATTATTGATGAACATGGAAAAAAATATGCCGCGCAACATGGTTGTTATTGCGCGGCTCATGATCCGTTAAATGAATTTAATTAAGTAATGCCAACATTCCGTGCCATAACAATTTTACCGCTGCGTACTAATTCTGCGATTTCATACTGGCGCAATAATTCTAAACAGTAGTCGAGTTTTTCGGTAGTGCCGTGTAAACGCAAGACAACTGACTCGTTTGAATAGTCGACCACTTTAGCTTTGTAGTGCTCGGCAATTTGTAAAATAACCGTACGATGCTCGAGTGGCGTGAGTACTTTTACCAAGGCCACTTCGGTTTCGATGACACTTTCGTCAGTGTGGTCAATCGCGTGAACGACATCGACTAATTTGGTTAGTTGCTTAATAATTTGATCAAAGGTGTCTGGATTACCCGAGCACGTAATAGTCATGCGCGAGAAATCACCTTTGGCACCTGGGCTCACGACCAAGCTGTCGATATTAAAGCCACGACGGGAAAATACCAAAGAGACGCGAACCAATACACCAGGTTGGTTTCGTACAAATAACGAAATGGTATGAGTATCTTGTTCGATAATAGTCATAGCGTATTCCTAGGTACTGCCTGTTGGTTTTTCTAATTTTTCTTTAGGTGCTTCAAGCAATATATCACCGATGCCTGCGCCGGCAGGTATCATTGGATACACATTATCTTCTTTAACTACTTCAGCATTAATTAAGCATGGGCCTTCGTTGTAATCCATGGCTTGCTTAAGAATTTTATCTACATCAGACTGACGTTTAATGTTCCAGCCTTTAATGCCAAAGGCGCTGGCTAATTTGACAAAGTCCGGATTACCAATCATTGGTGCGCCGGCTAAACGATTATCAAAGAATAAATGCTGCCATTGACGAATCATGCCAAGGAAGTGGTTGTTAATAATTAAAATTTTAACTGGGAGTTTCTCATTAGCAGCTGTTGCTAATTCAGCCATGGTCATTTGGAAACCACCGTCGCCAACAACACACCAAGTTGGGGTTTTTGTACCAAGCGCTGCGCCAATAGCCGCAGGAAAGCCATAGCCCATGGTGCCGGCGCCACCACTTGATAACCAGTGACGGTTTTTAGTGGTTAAGCAAAATTGTGCGGCCCACATTTGATGTTGACCCACATCCGTAGTGATAATGCAATCACGGCCACCAAGTTTATCTAAGCGGTCTAAAACATACTGCGCACGAAGGCCGCCTTGCTTAGAATATTTCAGTGGGAATTGCCTGCGCCAAGATTTACATTGCTTGAGCCATGCTTTGGTATCGAGTTCTTCGACTAATGGAATTAAGTCTTCTATAACTAAGCGTGCGTCGCCGGCTAAGCTAACGTCAGGACTAATGACTTTGCCAAATTCTGCTGGGTCAATGTCGATATGAATTTTCTTAGCACTGGGGCAGAACTCTTCGAGTTTGCCAGTAATACGGTCATCCCAACGTGAACCGATGGCCATGATTAAATCACAGTCATTAACGGCTTTATTAGCGTAGGCAGTACCGTGCATGCCAAGCATGCCTAAATTTAATTCATGATCTTCAGGACAAGCACCCTTGCCGAGTAAGGTATTAACAATTGGTGCCTGCATTTTTTCAGCAAAGCGAATAATGGCTTGGCCTGCGCCTGAAATTACCGAACCATGACCAACATATAAAACAGGTCGTTTACTGTTGCGTAATAATTTTGCCGTTTCTTCTAAATCATTTTGATCAGCACGATCCGGCACATCATAACCAGGCAGTTCTAATTTATCAACGTATGGTGCGTTGCATGGACCTTGGGTAATATTTTTAGGTAAATCAATTAATACTGGGCCAGGGCGACCAGAACTCGCAATAAAAAATGCTTCACGCATAATGCGCGGAATATCGTCGGCATTTTTAACTAAATAACTGTGCTTGGTAACGGCATAAGTCATGCCAGTCACGTCAGCCTCTTGGAAGGCATCTTTACCCAGCTGCGAAGTGATGGTTTGACCAGTGAGGACCACCATCGGGACCGAATCCATCAACGCGGTGAGCATACCGGTGATGGTATTGGTAGCGCCTGGACCAGAGGTCACGAGACAGACGCCGGGTTTGCCGGTTGCACGTGCATAGCCATCGGCCATGTGTGTTGCGCCTTGTTCATGGCGTACGTTGATCAGATTGATCTTTGAGTCGTAGAGCGCGTCGAAGATGGGCATTGCTGCGCCGCCTTGATAGCCAAAGATGCATTCAACACCTTCACGCTCGAGGCATCTGATAACTGCTTCTCCGCCGGAGGCAAAGTTTTGTGACATGAGTGTCTCCACAGTCTGCAAATAAGTCGAAAGATTGGCCATTTTTTTACAAACAGGGCAATATGGCGACTTATGGGGCGCGAAATATAGGGGTAAAAGTGCTATGTCTAGGGTAAACAGTGGATTTTGTTTCCAAAAATAGCCATTTTTTCATCAAGTAGTGTTCTGGATATCGTGAATTGCCATGCAAATCGACGAAATATGACAAAAGTCCTATTTCAGCACGCTGATTGGCCCTGATATCTTGTGCTTTTGTTGGCGTGCTGAGCTTCTAATATGCTCCTAAGATTATGTTGAGACTAGCACTTATCGCAGTTGTCTTGTTGCCACTCATGCTTTGGGCAGAGGAGGGAGCGGAGGCTAGTCAGGCTCAGGATCTGCTGGTTCGAGCGCAGAATGGTGATGCTGCAGCGCAGATGGAACTGGCTCAGCGCTACCATGAAGGCAAAGGCGTGCCGCGATCTGCTCAGCAAGTGAATTGGTGGCTACAGCAGGCAGCCGATAATGGTCACCTGTTAGCACAGATGGAACTGGCTAAGCGCTACCTTGCTGGGACCGGTATGCAGGCATCGGAAAGTGATGCCTTACATTGGTTTGAAAAAGCATCAAAGGGTGGCAGCGCCGAAGCAAAATACCACGTCGCTATGTTGGGCTTGGCGAAGAAAAAAACTGCCGATGCCGTGGTGCTCGAACAATTATTTGAATCAGCTGATTTGGGTTATGCACCAGCGTCGTATCAACTGGGAACTTTATATGCAATTGGACAAGGCGTTGAACAATCACATGAACAAGCGCACATGTGGTATGAAAAAGCCGCGCATTTACATCATGGTGCGGCGTGTTTTGCATTAGCAGAAATGTTTGAACTCGGTGTTCATGTTAAAGAGTCATCGTATTTAGCATTTTTTTGGTATAAGCGCGGTGCTGAATTAAATCATGCTGATTCACAGGCGATGATCGGTGATTGGTATGCACAAGGCATTCATGTTAAACAATCAATTATTGATGCAGGAAAATGGTATAGACGTGCTGCGTACCAAGAAAATCCGCGTGCTTGCTTTGCGCTCGGACAATTACATCAGCAAGGTCATTTTGTTGAAGCATCAACAGACATTGCGCGTTATTGGTATTTATTAGCAGCCAAACAACAATACCCACCGGCCTTGTGTGCATTAGGAAAAATTGAAATTGCTGAAGATAAATTAGTCGCAGGTGTAGATCATATTGCTGCCGCGGCGAGTGCTGGCTATGCACCAGCACAGGTTGAATTAGGAAAAATATTTGAACAAGGCTTGGGTCGCGATTTATCAGTGACCGAAGCGGTGGTGTGGTATCGACAAGCTGCCGAGCAAAAACATTCGCGCGGTGAATTTCATTTAGGGCGTTGTTATCAAGCGGGCATTGGTGTTGAAGCCGATCCACAATTAGCCATGCAATGGCTTACCGCGGCTGCACGACAACAAGATGCTGAGGCACAACGCAGTATCGCTTTATTATTTCAATTTGGCGGTGGAGGCGTTGACCAAAGTAAAGAAAATGCCGAGCATTGGTTTCGTCAAGCTGCCGATGCTGGTGATGTTGCAGCGCAATATCATTTAGCTGAATTATTAAAAGAACTCGAACGATGGAGCGAATCGCGTCAGTGGTTTTACCAAGCCGCGATCAAGGATCATAAAGAGGCACAATTTCAATTGGCACAAATCTGGGAACTTGGAAAAGGTGTCGAAGTTGATGTAGCCAAGGCACTGCGTTGGTATCAACGTGCACTCGATGCAGGGCATAATCAGGCTGACGCAGCGATGAAACGTCTGCGCGCACAAGATTAATAATCATAAGTTAAGTATATTTAAATACTTATGTGATATACTCAGTGCCAGGAAAGAAGCCCATGGTAGATAAATTTATGATGGCATTTGCCAGATTGCTGTAAAAATGGGCATTTACCTACTCTGTTTTATGCGTCAGTTGATAAAAATTATTAAGAAGAGACTTGCACAGTTACTTGCGGTGCAGATACCTAAGCCCATGTGTAAACAAGGGTTGCGATGACCGCTGATCCGCAAGATGTTTTTGATGAAGCTGACGATGAAACCTCAGAGTTTTCCGCTGACGGCCCATCAACTGCTGTTTATTTACACCAAGTAAAATCAGAACTAGACGAAGACTGGTATCAAAAAGAACACAAGACCCAACGCATTGGTGCGTATCGCATTAAAGATAAATTGGGTGAAGGTGGGATGGCTCAAGTCTATCGTGCTGAACAATTAAATAGTGATCGTGAAGTTGCGGTTAAAGTCGTCAGTCTTAAGGGCGGCACGCGCAACGATATGGCCCAACAAGTATTTCGCGAAGCTTCTGCTTTGGCGATGATTGATCACCCGAATGTTATTTCCTGTTTTGGTTTTGGTGAAGATAAAGGGCGCATGTACATGGCCCTTGAAATTTTAGATGGTAAAGATTCGCATGATTTAATAGAAGATAATGGCATGCAGCCATTTAGCTTGGATAAAATATTCGATATTTCGTTGCAGGCTATTTCCGGTTTCCAAATGGTTTTCAAAGCTGGCTTTATTCATCGTGATATCAAACCAGCAAATATTTTTGTGAATAATGATGGCGTGGTTAAAGTTGCTGACCTCGGTTTAGCCTGGAAGGGCGCTGATGTTAGTATGGAAAACGTCAAGTCTGGTGCGCTCGGTACACCATCTTTTATGTCACCAGAACAAATTCTTGATGAAGAAGAATTAGATGTGCGCTCGGATATTTATTCGATGGGCGCGACTATATTCTTTTACGCGACAGGTCGTACACCATTTATTGGCGACGATCCAATGGTGGTGATGAAGCAAGCGTTAAGTGAATCGCATCCGGACATGCGTGAATTTAATTCACAAATCCCTGAAGGTTTGGTGCAAATTGTTAATAAAGCGATGCAAAAAGATCGCAAAATGCGCTATGAAAACTGGAAGGACATGTTTGCCGATCTCGAATTAGTGCGTGATGGCAAGGCACCAGAAAACGCAGCTGTTGTCAATGAAGTAGAAGAAATCATTCGTCAAAGCGGTGCATTTACCGCACAAAAGAAAGAATCATCCAATGGTTTAATTATTGGTATATTTGTGGTCATTGTCGCTGCCGTTATTGGTGCGGTGGTCTTAACTGGTGGCTCTGAAGGAGAGAAGCCAGATAAAGATCCAAAACAAACACAGCAACCAAATAATGGTGAAATTGTTCGCCATTCAATTTTTGACCTTAAAAATGGAAAAATAAGTGGCGAAGCATCGATCCATAAGGATCACATCAGCTTAAATGGCGGTGTTATTCATTATGCCGATATGTCTTCGCTGATTAATGAAATTAAAGCCAGTAAGCAATTTAGTGTCGAGATAGTCGTATCTTCAGCCAACAACACCCAGGCGGGACCAGCACGCATAGTTACCTTTTCCAAAACTTACGCTGCACGCAACTTTACCATTGCTCAGAATAAAGAGGCTTATGAGGTGCGTGTACGAAATAGCACAGCAATTAGTGGATTGCGTCCACGCTTTGTCTTAGAGAAATCAGTCACGCCAAATGCAGCACAGCACCTCTTATTTGTTCGCGAAAAAGATCACCACGTTCTGTATTTAAATGGCAAAGAAGTATTACGAGTCGGTGTATTCGGTCACGTGGGCAACTGGGATGAATCCTTTCCAATGCTGCTCGGCAATGACATTAAAAACTCATCGCCATGGATCGGCACCATCCACAAACTCGACTTTATCTTAGCCGAATACAACGCAGCCGACGCCGCCAAGGCCTACGAAGCCTGGTCAAAGAAATAGTTTTGGGGGCTCTGCCCCCAGGCCCCCGCTCACTTTGTCATTACTAATTTACTTCGCAAAGCTACGTAAATTTCCTCGCAAGTAGCTCGGATCGTGCTTCGGCGTTCGCCGGCTCGAAACTCGCCGTGTGCTACCATTGGTTTTAATTTTTTTCATTAGTTTGGGCTTATGCCCAAACTAGTGAAAAATGACGTCTACGATGTTGCCGGGGGTCAGCGAACCGTGGCTTTCAATGTCAATGCGCACTTTAATCGCACGTGGATTGCTGCGGTCAGTATTATAGATTTCTGGCGGTACGTTGTCTTCATAGTCACTGCCTTTAATAAAGTGACCGTTGAAGCGTTGGTTATGAATGCGCGATAAAACACTCACTGCGGGTGTTTCTTCTTTATCGAGGATGGATGCATCTTCCGTTGGAACGTAAGCCTCAACCCAGATAGCATCAGTTGTCGCGATATTTAAAATAACGGATTTCTCGGAAACCAAGGCACCGGGTGTGGCCGTTACTTCTTTGACTACACCAGCGTTTCTAGCAATAAACATTTTTGGTCCGGCTGCGTCTTGTAATTTCTCGCTTCTAATAGTCAGGCGGCGAATTTCAGAATTGATACGTTCGTATTCTTGTTTAGCTATCGCATCAAAGCGTTTCTTTAACACATTGAAATGGTTTTCAGCATCTGCCAATTGTTTATGTAGGAGCGCCAGTTTCTTAACACGATCTTGGCGGCCACTGACCATATTTTCTTCAGCAGTGTCGAGGTTAATTTTAGCGCTTTCAAAATTAATCCGTGCGGCTCTGACTTCTTGTTCGGCCTTATTAACATCTACAGCATTGGCGGCATCCAGTTTTGCTAATAATTGAATATTTTTTAATTGTTCTTCTTTTTCATTGAGCAGTCGTTTGTGGTGTAAGGATTGTTTTTGCAGAAGGCTGATGCTGCGCAGGGTTTTACGATCATTTTCACCAAGGTCTTCACGTCGTGACTCTTGCTCGTATTGTAATTTTAACTTATCGATATTGAGCTTGGCTGCATGAATAGAATCAATCTGACCTTGGTCATAAAGCTTGCTGTATACCGGTTGTTTGGGGTCTATATCCTGAATAATTAATTCTTGTTGATTAATTTTTTCTGCGAGTTGCTTGAATTCGCTATTAGCTTCATCAGATATTAATTCAAATAATGGGTCGCCACTGCTAACTGAATCACCAGGCTGCACATGGATGTCACCAACGCGGGAAGAGTAGTTGGCATTGTAGACGTCATTTTGTGAGGCCACGATGCCACGGGCGTAAACCCGACCGCTCATCCACCAAGCGTAAATGATAAATAAAAGCGCTAAAATACCCAGGGTGATCAAGGCGATCTTTAATTTCGAAGGACCTTCTGCACCAAAGGGTTCAAGGATTTGGCCGTCTTGTTGAACAGGTTGCTGTTGCGGTGCCGCTTCTTTTGGGTCACCTTTTGAAAAGGAAAACTTCATTCATCTTCCTCTTCGAGTTCTTCTTCATTACGTAAAATGTGAGACCAATCGAGCAAGGCAATGCCAGCAAAATTGTGCTTATCAATTTGGTGTTTGTGTAATGTTTTAATAATGCGATTAAGTGAGGCGCCATCTTCTTTGCTGTTGTGTTTGACAGCAAATTCAATCGTTTTAGGCGATAATTCCAAAAGCGTATCTGCTTGAATTAAGAGTTCCTGATTTTTCCCTTTTGGATTATAGACAGTCACACCATCAACTAAGTGCAGCACATCTTTAATGTAATGTGCATTTTCTTCGGTGAAGGCATTAAGTGGAACATCAATCCATAACGGCAAATTATTTGGCAGTAAGGCGCGGGTCTGTTCGAGCACTCGTTGATATTGTTTTTGATCAGTGATGTCACTGCTGCCTGCTTGTGGCAGATGCACTTTCATACCACCAACGCGTGGTTCCAGGTATTTAAAGCGTTTATTGTATTTCTCGATATTACGGGCGCTGTTGTGAATTTGCGATTCCATATGCGAGGCTTTTTCGTCTTTGTTACCGACTAAGGCCCAGACATTGATGTCATAACGCGCGCCTTTGTTAATAAGCATCGTTAAGCGTTCAGACATTAATGGATCGGATAAGACTTTATCATCAGCTTCGAGATAGACATAAGCGCGGCGCACCTGATTGGTGTGGGCGGCTTTAATAAATGAATCGATCGCATTATCGGCAGTCAGTAATTCTCGCGCATTCCAAATCCAAGTTGAAAAGCGGTGTTTGTTTATTGATTCACGGCTGATCGGCTTGAGACGCTTGGGTAATGATTCGCTGAGGCCCATGTCACGCCAAATGCGCGTATAATATTGCGCAAGTGATGCATGTTGCCGCAGCGTTTCGGTCAATGCTTGATAATACATTTGCCGCGATTCTGGTAAATTTTTACTCTTTGTTTTATAGGCTGTTTTCACAAGCGGGTAACGTTTAAAAATTCGAGCTAAACGAATTTGTTCGAGGGCGTGCGCTAAATGCTGCTGCTGCACCTCAAAGCTGTTGCGACTGTCATAAAATGAATGCAAGTTATTTTTCAGCATACGTAAGGTTTTTTGCGTTTGCTGCTCTTGTTCGAGGTGCAATGCTTGTTGAATTTCTTGCCAGTAATTGCGATGCAATTTAAAGTCGCGAATCGCTCCGATTGGGATACTGCTATTAACATTGAGGGTGATGAACTCATCAACGAATTCACCGAATTCTTCGTGAGAGCGACCGTAGGATGCACCGACGTTTAAGCTTGGGTCCAGGCGGCTTCCGGTTTGGCGCTCAAAGAAGGCTTTGTTTAATTGTAAGCGTGAGGCCTTAATGCGTGGGTTATTCATGATGGCCATTTGGCGCAATTCACGAAAGGTCTCCAGTTTGTCTTTTTCAAAGTAATAAATCTCGGTATCAAGAACTATGTTTTTACTACGCGGCAGCGAACAGATGTCTTTGATCTCATCCATCAAAAGATCGAAGCGACGTTGGTGATCATCAAGGCGTTTTTCAACTTCAGTAACAGTGATTTCAAAGCCCATGACTTCTGCGCTGATAGCTACACCATGTTGACGTTTATTTTTTTGACGTTTCTCTTGTTGACGAACTATATCCAACAGGGTCTTGTCGATGTCGAGTAATTGTTGATAAAGCTGTGCTTGGAAAAATAAATCGGCAGCTTCAGCTTGGCGTTTGTTAATTTCATCAAGTAAGGTATCGCGGGCAATTTCGGCTTGCACGATTTGCGCTTCTGACATGGCCAAGTGTTTTGGAATCGATAATAAGTCTTGAACGATACCAAAAAGACCGCGGCTGATGCCTTCGGTTAAAAAATCTCCTGAAGCGAAATTATTACCGGATGCGATATTGCTGACGGGTGTGTAGTAAACGCCAAATTGAAAATTTGGGAGGATTTTTAATTTACTGCGGCGCGCTTGTATTAATGAGGCTGCTAAGAGAGCGCGGTAACGGTTCACCCCATTATTGTGAGCCTTAACCAAGCCCATGATGGTTTCGAGGTTCAGCTTTTCCGGTAATTTAAATACCAGTGGTGTGTCTTTGCCGCGCAGATTGGTTAAAATCAAATCGCCGTTATCGGCACCAGCGGCCTCTTTATTTGTTGGTCGGTAAGCGCGCGTTTGTAAATTATATTCATAGGCACGGAAATAGCCGTCAGGATTAGCGAATAAACCGAGGCTGCCATCGCTCAATATGCGTGGATGTGTTGATTGAATATTTGGATTTGGAATAAGTGCAGTCGATTGTGGAGCTTTATTGGGATCATCAAATGGCGCTAAGAGCGGCACCTGCATGACGCGTTTATTACCAAGATGATCAATGCTCGTATAGACTACGGCATTGTGCTCTGGAAGCATGACCGGCATGATGTTGTTGCCGATGTGATCAGTCAGACGTTTATGCTTATAAAAATTCAGACCAGTTTCTGGGTTATTGATAAAATTATATTGAAAAACATCTAATTCATTTTGGGTAAAAGTTGGTTTGCGACGAACTGGTACCGAACGTACAATCGAATGAATAATATCCTGTTGCATGCCGTAGGTGCGGCGTTTGACCTGTTGAATGCGCAGTGCACGTGGATCAAAGTAAAACAAATCATAGCCAGTTTTGCGCACCTTAGGTGTGAGGAAAAAGATGGCTAGGTTTTCATTCCATAAATCTGCTTGGGTTAAAGTTCTATTAATTTTTCGCGCGCCACTTTGACGCAACTCAAAGACCACCGTTACCGCTTTGGCTTTTGGTAATAACTCTTCAAGCAATTTATGCCCCGCACGAAGTGGCGCATGCAGATCTTTGTAAAGTTGTTGTTGTTGGCGTGATGATTGGTTCTGTTGTACCTTGCCGTAATCTTTACGGGCACAGGCCATCAGCACCGATAACAAGACAATAAAGCTAAATGCCAGCAAGATGACTTGCTGGAGCGTGCGCTTACCCGTCCCGAGTGTATGTGTGCTCATGGTATTATGCTTGGTATGCTGTTCCGTAATTTGTGTTTTCCATGAAAATGCCTAACCCATGACCGATCGATTGTATTCAAGGTCAGACATGGCCATGGCAATAAGCGCCTCACCACTGTCGACTTCATCACTGCATTCGGATGTGCCGGTGGTTAAATAGGCTTCGATTTCGTCGATCGGCAGATCAAGGCCTTGGGCTTTTTGTTCAAGGCGCATGGCGACAACGCGAGCACCTTCAATTGAGGTGCCAGGCAATAAAACACCGAGGGTATCGGCAGTCATGACCGAGGTGATATCAAGCGCGCGTAGTGAGCTACTGATGGCTGAAAAAAGCTTTTGAATATGAATAGTGACCTGATCACCAACAGCTTTACGTAATTCTTCAAGAAAGTTCATCTGCACTAAAATGACAGAGCATGGCACTTGGTAACGGCGAAAGCGGTAAACATCTCGTTGCATTTCATGCATAAAGTATTGCTTCGGATAAGCACCGGTATGTTGGCTGCGTAATAATTCTTGTAAATCAAATGATTTAATATTGCTGGTTACAACAGCTTCTTCTGCGAATGCAGTTGTTTGGTAACTATAAATTTGTACTTCATTCGTTTCAGCAGGATTGCAACGGTGTTGACAAAATTCACATTCAACCTGCACTTCACCATCAGGAAAGATAAATTCGCAATCGCGGCAGCGGAAATTAGAAGTAGGTTTTTCGTAGTCTATGCCAATTTGATTAAGTGTTTCGTGGCATTTTGGACAAACGAGGATGTTACCTTTTTGATATTTATTAATAACGTCAATGTGACCACAGCTGAAATGATGGACAACGGTGTCTTCTGAAAAATTAATCGAACCACATTTAGGACAAATTTCTCGGAAATTTAAGGCATTTGATCCACACTCAGGACAATAACGTTTACGGTTGACAATGCTTTTGGTTAGTAAGCCCTGGTCAGCCATATGCTCAAGCAAGTTAATATCGTCAATGTTTAAACCAAAATGCTGGGCAACGGCAGGATAATAAAATCCATTGGCATGATCAGAATCATTCATCGGCTCAATGGTGCGATCGCTTAATGCGTCATTGAGAATACCAGAAAGAAACGATAAAATTTCATCTTGATCGATGTCTTTTGATGTGCGTTGATAACGGTTAAAGAGCAGGCGTTCGATACGTAAGCGTAATAAATTATTGGTATATGGTTGAATAACGATGTCGTCTTTATGCTGACGCAGTTGCCAATCCTGTGGCAAACTTTGTTCATGCGAGGTAATAAAGAGCATCGAATGGGTACGACTCGAAAGCAGGGTATTGTTATTCAAAAATAAGTTCGCGTCTTCATCAGATAAAAAGAAGATGCCCAGGTCATAGGCCTTATCGATGAAGTTCACCTCCCACGATTGGTTGGGGATGATGGTTTCGATGTTGATTTCGATGTCTTCTTCGTGGTTGGGCAATTTGATCCCGGGCAAGGAGGCCGGCGTCACTTGCAGGACCTTGTCACATTCGAGTTCGTTCCCGATGATGATAATATTACAGGTACCGATCATAAGCTTTGTGCACTGCCACGAAGCAGCCAGGGTATCTTGCCGATGTGCTTAGGCGAAGCAAGTTGAGATCGTTGCTCTAAGGCGTGTAATACTAATCACTTCGGTGAAATTGCAGGAGCGGAAATGGGCCTGAAATGAGAGGCACGGTACGCCGGATCAGAGCTTAACGCCCTTATGTAAACAACTGTTATATATGGACTTATGGAGTTCCCTTACCATTTTCGCGCATACGACCAACTCATATCGACTGGTCGTGGGTCTTTTTTACCTTCGCTGAGCAATTCACGACACATCGCATACATACGGATCCAACGCAGGACTTCTTTGTAGATGGGCAACAACGGCAGGGCGAAAAAATAGAACCATTCAGTGCGGCGACGCTCACTTTTTATCTGCGAAATCAGCAAGGCGATGCCACTGGCGAGCATAAAAATGACCATGCTGCTGAGATACAGCACCAGAAAAAACTGAGCATCAACCCACAGTAAATAAATGCTCAGGGCGGCAAAGGCAAAGGTACCAATAATACTAAATAAGAGTTCTTGTGCGGCTTCAAAAAAATTACGCCAATGAAAAATCCAAAATTGCAATAAACCAAAATGTTGATTGATGTAGGTCCGAATAATACCGCGATCCCACCACATGCGTTGCGTTAATAATTCACCGAGTGATTGCGTTTCATTGACTAAAGCGACCGCGACTGGCTCATATTTAATGATGTAGCCAGCACGTTTTATTTTTAATGAGACATCAGCATCTGGTGCGAGGCCTGGGCTCAGTCCGCCTGCGCCTTCAAACGCAACTTTGCGATATGCTACTAATGTGCCACTCGCCAGATAATTCATTTTAAATAAACTCAGAAATCGATTCCACATATTGATAGAGATTAAATATTCTGCACCTTGGATTAATGTGGTTAAATTATCGGTACCATTGGCAAGTTTGACGTTTGCGGCGACTGCGCCAACTTTTTGATCGTGAAAAGCACCAATCATATGAAATAAACATAATCGGTCATAGGTGGCATTGGCATCGGCAAAGACGATTATTTTTCCAGTTGCAAAATAACCGGCTAAATTAGTGGCGGCAACTTTAGAAGCCTCTTTGTGTGGGGTATATTCAACAACTTTAATTTCACCATTTTCTATTTCGTCGTTAAACGCGGCGGCTAAGTCTAGGTTTTTACTATAGTCTAAAATAATGATCTCTTTGTTTGGATAATCATATTCGAAAAGCGTGCGCATGCATTGTTTGGCTCGCTGCGCATTATCGGCGATAATGCAGATGCTTACCGGTGGACCATCAGCGAGAAATAATTCCTTCTCTCTGCTATCATCACGGCCTTTAAATAAAAGGTCTTTTATTAATAAAACTAAGGAAGGGAATAAATAACGTGGTAAGTCAGCAAACCATAAAAACGGTATGAGTAAAGATAACCAATAAACCCAATTCAATCCTTCGAATTGAATGTAGGCATCGTTTAACGAATCCTTGAACCAAATGTAAATAGCATCAAGCATGATGATTTACTGATGAACGCCTGGTTTGTGGATAACAATTTCGCTTTCCGCTAATAATTTCGCGGTGCAGGCGAGCAGTAAAATTTGTTGATCAGTAGATAATGTTTCGAGACCAAACAAGGCGTCGAACATGGGTACCACAGGATAGCCTGGTCGTTGTTGTTGAACCAAGGTTATGCTGCTGCGTGCATAATGACGCACATTCGCTTCGGTGTCTTTGCCGGAAGTAATATGTTCCAGTTTGTCGCCTTCGGTTTTAACATGCAAAGCAAGTTGGTAAGCGAGACTGCGGTGCTTTTTCGTGTTGACGATACTTGGATCTTGGCCAAGCGCTTGATAGGTACTGCGCATGGCATTCATGATCTGCTCATGCAGGTCATCGGAAGCAGCGGAGTGGTAAGGCTGCTCGCTACAACTGGCAATCAGGATAGAGATAATCAACAGTATTTTGCGCACATTGGCAGGGTAGCTCCGACTCCGGTCTACGCCAATAGCTTGTTCTGCTGGTTTTGATTGGCAGCATGGGCAATCCAATGATTTTAGATGAAATTGTCGCCCATAAACGCAAGCATGAGCTGCCTCCTTTGCCGGCTGTTGATCGCGGAGCATTGGAAAGTTTGCCTGCTTGTCGTGGATTTCGAGCGGCCTTACAACGAGCCAGTG
>JANQLF010000163.1 GCA_028280785.1 Planctomycetota bacterium | reverse complement strand
ATGTTTCAACGTGCCTCAGCAGCAGCAGCACGGGTCTTTGAATTACTTGACGAGGACGTGGAAATCGTCGATGCCGATAATGCGCAAAGCATCGAACATGTCGATGGCGACATTGCTTTCGATAATGTTTCTTTTGCTTACGCCAAAGGCAAAACCGTTCTCTCCAACATCAATGCCGAAGTTTCTGCCGGACAAAGCCTCGGCATCGTTGGACCAAGTGGCGCCGGTAAAAGCACACTCCTCAATATGATTATGCGTTTTTACGACCCAAGTGGCGGCAGTGTTAGCATCGATGGCCGAGATTTAAAAACATTACAGCAAATTTCATTGCGCAGTCATTGTGCACTGGTCTCTCAAGAAGCATTCTTATTCAACGACACTATTATGAATAATATCCGTTATGGTCGATTTGACGCAACTGACGAAGAAGTCTTTGAAGCAGCACGCTTGGCCAATGCCCATGAATTTATTAAAGACTGCATCGATGGCTACGACACGGTACTTGGTGAGCGAGGGGTAAAATTATCCGGCGGTGAACGCCAGCGCCTGTGTATTGCCCGGGCCTTTTTAGCTAATCCACGTATTTTATTACTCGACGAAGCCACCTCTGCCGTTGAGCCTGAGTCAGAGCACCTCATTCAAAACGCCCTGAAACGTTTAATGGAAGGTCGCTCCTGTGTTATTATATCCCACCGCCTCTCGATGGTGCGCGACTGCGATACCATTATCGTCATCAAAGACGGTGGCATTTTCGAGCAGGGCACCCACGATGATTTAATGAAGAACGGCGATTGGTATCCGGAAATGTACAACTTGCAAATGGGCCGGGATGAGAAAGAGACTACTTAATAGGTTAAAGCAAACTAGTATCAGTTTTGGTATTAGTCTTGGTCTTAGTTACTGATAACGGAATTAATTTTTAAGTCGCAAATCACTCATTTTTCTGGATCTACTTCAATTCAACATTATATTGTAAGCTTACACAATATAAACAGTTAAGGAAAAATATGATTAGTGACGAAGCCAGTGTTTGGGATCGCCGTGTTGCTGAAGGGACAGAAATCAGTCCTGCGTTCTACAATTTCATACTCGGCATGACCCTACTTTGGGGCTTTGGATGCAACTGGGCAATGGTCGCCTATATTCCCACTGAAAATATCGCGCAGATAAATCCCCTTCTGTTCATTCTCGGTTATTTTGCTTCTTGCTTTTTTGGCATTTATTTATTTCGTACATCAGACCAACCCATAGTCAGCTTTATCGGCTATAATTTCATTGTTATACCATTTGGTTTCATCATTAACTTAGTTGTCAGTCAATATAATTCAGCCATCGTCGGCGAGGCCATTCGCATTACCGCAATGGTAACGCTGACGATGATGGTTTTGGGCACCATGTTTCCGGCATTTTTTCAAAAAATAGTTGGCGCGCTTACCATCGCTTTGATCATTGTCATTATAGTCGAATTAGTCGAAATTTTTGTCTTCGGCACCCACCATGGGATCCTTGATTGGATCGTAGTGCTTATCTTCTGTGGTTATATCGGTTACGACTGGGGACGCGCAAATATGATTCCCAAAACAGTCGATAACGCTATCGACAGCGCTGCTTCATTATACATAGATATTATCAATCTATTTTTGCGTATATTGCGCATTCTCGGTCGTCGGCGTTAATAGTAATGTCCACATACACCATCCTTGCCTGTGGTTTTTGTACAGACGGCATGGTTTATTATGGACTACCATTTATATTCTATTGGATGATTCTATTTGCCTTATGGACGATAATCATTGGTAACATTCCTTATATGCGAACCATTACCGATGAAGAATTGGCCCCTCCACCAGCTAAATCTTTTGGCCTTTATGTTTTAATCTTAGTTATCCTCGTTATCCCAACCGCCGCTTCACTGACAATACCATTCATTTTAGTGAGCCTTCATTGGATAGCGAATGTAATAAAATTTTCAACTGATAAAACACCAAGCCTTAACAGAAAATATAATCGTATTTTGTTGTTTATACTACTGATCTTTATTCCACTTTCCTACATCAATCCACTACCAGAGTTAGCTGATCGCTATTTATAATAAACCCTGGCTGTGATTAATTCAATTACTGACTGAGGCACCAAATCATTTATCGACTCTCCAGCCTGAATACGTTCGCGCACTAATGAACTTGAGATTGCTGGCAGCGCGCTATCGCTGTCGTGGTCATATCCCTGACGTGGTACGGCAATGACATCGATTAATTCCTGTAGCTCGTCACCCTTGTACCAATTAGGCAAATCCTGGGCTGTATCGGTTCCACCGATTAACGACCACTGATTATTGACATAGCGCTCGTTTAATTGCTGAATTAAATTATAGGTTTTGCCGCCTTCATTGTGTCGTTCATCGTCACAAACACGGATAAAAGACAGACCGGCAAAAGCAGCCTCGCACATTTCCAAACGCTGGTCTAAAGCCAACATGTCTTTGCCATAGGGATGCTCAGCGCTCGGCAGAACCCAGACCTCATCCACCTGTGCAGTTTTATAGGCATACAATGCACACAACACATGACCGAGATGCGGGGGATTAAAAGAACCACCAAATAAAGCAATGTGCATAGGTCTAATCTATTTATCTACCGCAACGCACAATGGCTCACAGAGTCGATTGAACCAGTCTTTATAATCATCACCGGGACTATTACGCATAAGCGCAAGAACCAAGGACCGTTGCGGATTAATCAAGAGATGCGTTCCACAACCACCTCCATGACCATAGGAGCCAGGACCAAGTTTTTGACTACCACCAAAACCAATACCACGCTGTGGCCTATCCTCAGACTGCAGCAAAGTAAGCGGTGCTGGTATGATCTCTTGATAAGTTTGTGGTGAAAAGAATTCCTTGTCACCATAGGAACCCTGGTTGCACATTAAAACACCAAGACGCGCTAAATTTTCAGTAGAAAATCCTGTGCCGCCCGGCCACATATCCGTTATACCCATCGGCTCGAATAACTCAGACTCCATGGCTTCCCAATAATTGCGTGCCGCTAATAATTCCTGAGCACGGGCTGTTAATGCCATGCCTACCATGCCGTATTGATACTGCTCCCACGGCTGCCACATACGTGGTTGCTGGGCAACTAAGGTTTCAAACCAGGTATGAAAATAGAATAAACGAGAAAAGGCGAGATCCCAAGGCATTTCAATGCCAGTGGTATGCACCTGACAAGCATGAAAATCTAAACGCGCATCAGCATCGCTATCAAAATCTGATAAATAATCACCAACACGATCTGTAAATTTTAAATAACCCTGATCATGCCACATGGCTAAATGAATACCAAGCAACGGCTTCATCGCAGAATGTAATAAAAACGGCGTATGAACATCAACCGGCTCACCATATTCTTCACCATGATTTTCAGTAAGCACAATACGCCCTTCATGTGCAACAATTAAACTACTTGCTACACCAGTTGCTGCATACCAGTCAGAAAAAACGCGCGCTATCGCATCAGCAGTTTCTTGGTCCGGGCCCTCGCCAGCATAATCAGCGATATGTAAGACAGGTGCAGGCGCTTTGAGCTGACGTGCGGACACATGAATTGGTTCATTATTTATATTTAGTATGTGTCGTTTTAATCTTACATGCTGAGACGCATTATGCATTTCCCAGGCACCTGGTCGTTTATCGTTAATTGGTGATAGATGTACACATAAATGAAAAAGACGAACTTCCTCTGTGCACCAGGCATCGACAATTTCTTGCGCTGCAACAATAGATTCTTCAGGGTGATCGTATGGGACTATCGGGCTAAACTGCTCTGCCATTGCCAATAAATCCGCATCTGCCGCAACACAATAACAAGTCTTCGCCCGTTTAATCAACAATCCATTCGGATTACGCACTTCTCCGTAAACATAATATAAGCCAGTACCGTGCGCTTCGCTAACTTCATTGAATGCATCATCAAACCATCGCGTCGTAATCGAAAGATCATCAAGCACTAACGCCACTGTCTGCGGATCGTCCCAGACCAAGGGAGGCAAGACTTGCCCATGGCGCAACACGTAGCCACCCTGTGGACGAAAATCCTGCTCGCCAAAATGAGCGCGTATCCAATCAGGATCCTGATTCATGGATTGACCCTCCATCTACAGCAAATCGCTTACGCAGTAAAAATAACGGCAACAGCACACAGGCCACATATCCACTCAACAATAACAAATAATAATCCATGCTCATGGCATCCAAAATCATGCCACTACCCAGCATGAAGCATAATAAAAATATTGATCCGCCCATTGATTGGATCGATAACATGGTTGCTCGTTGCTCGCTTTTCATATAGACATTTGAATGTGCATTAATAACGATCATATTAAAGCGAAAAGTCGCAAACAATATTGCTAACGGCATCAACGACCATGGCGTTTGAATAACACTCAGTGCATAATAAGCAGCGCCTAAAGCGACGACGACCACGCACAGTGATTTGGCAAGTCCGAGTTTTTTCTCAATGCGATGTGCCTGATAACTCACAACGCTCCCTAATATTTCAATAACCGCAAAAATATAGCCAAGCTGGCTTACCTCTAATTCCCGACTGATTAAATAAGGCTGACGAATCATAGAAAAACCATACAAGGGGAATGTGCACAAGGTTGTAAAAATACTCAACCATAATAATGGCCGATTCGACCACATGCTTTTAGCGCTGCTGCGTAAATGCTGCCACGCATTCACTGCTTTGTCTTCTACTTCCATCGGTGCTGAACGTGCACAACTTAATAATAAAAAGCCAATCCCAATACTAGCAGCATGAAAAAACCAAGGCCAACGGATATCATAGATATACAAATAAGCACCTGGAATGGCCCCAACAATAATACCTAATGAGGTAAACATACTGCGTATACCCAAGACCTTTAAGTACGCATCCTCTTTTTGTTCGTATTTAAGGGTGTCGTAAAGAAACGCATCTGATGATCCAGACAATAACGCCGCACTCACACCCCACAGAATACCGCCAATAAATGGCAGCCAAAAATCAGTTCCACACCCTATAACCGCCATACATGCGGCAAAACAGATATAGCCAATCAGCACTGTGAATCGGTGGCCGAAGCGATCACTGATAATGCCACAGGGGATCTCTAAAATAAGTTGTGCCAAGGCCATGCCTAACCACAGCAGGCTTAATTGGGTAAAATTGAGACCAATTTCCTGATAAAAGAGCGTCGCTACCGCATAGGCAAAATAGATGCCGCGAAAAAACTCAGCCGATAAATAGAGACGGACATTCTTAGACAAACAGGGCTCTCACATCTGTGGAGCCCTGGTCTTAATAGCAAATGGTCGTGACTCCACTAGGAATCACCATAAATGAATCGAATTACCGGGATAACAAGGAAATTTCTGCCCCATGCTGAATTTGATGCGCCCACAATAAGTCTGGACCAAAGGCTAAGCGCACGCGCGTTCCATCATTCAAGGCATAGCTGAGTAAGTTCATGCCATTATTTGATTCCTGGCCTTTGTAACCAAGGCTACGAATGACCTCTTCTTTAGTCATACCAATCTTCAATGCTTTAATCGTATCAAGCGATATTTGATCGTGTACCTGTACTGGTTTTTTAACATGTGGTCTTGGTAAGGGCTGTGGCTTAATCATATCTGCACCAATCGTGATACTGCCAACCAAATAGGTATCGCGTGGTTTATTTAAGCGCAGTGTTAAAACCTGTTTCTGTTCATCAGGACGACCGTAGTTAGTGTAGACAGTTGCCGTCACGGTGCAGGGTCCAACTAAGGTTTGCTGGCGTGAGCCATAATAATGACAGTAAATTTTATATTCACCGGTCATCGCTTTTTTCACAAAATAATCTTCAGGACCATAGCCTTGAGTAAAGTCACGGCTTACAAAGCCACCGATATACGTACGGTTATGCGAATATTTCGCCACTTCACCTGATGGCTCATGCACATGTAAATCAATATCGGTATTATCAGCATCCCACGATAAAACGATGCGGACATCGACTGGCAAATGCTGTTGAACACGTGCATCAATAAATTGACATTGTTGACGTAAATCTACAGGCATTTTAGCAAGCAAGGCATTTAATTCAGTTAAGGCCAAGACTTCGATTTGCTCAAAGCGTTGCCATTTGTTAATCACCACATCATAAAGCAAACGAACAGCGCGTAAGGCATCTGCTTGCTGGGCCGTTTTATTATAGCGTTGAATTAGTAGCAGCGCGACATCACGGTGACTTTGTGGCTCATCACTACGCATGGTTCGTACACGTTCAAAAATTTCCAAAGCGCGATCTAATTCGCCTGCCTCTTGTAAACGCCACGCATAGACACGAAGTAATGCTGCGTTTTCGATCTTCATTTCAGCAAGGTTGGATAAAATGCGCAGGCCTACGTCTAAATCGAAGTCGATAAAATAACCGGCACAATCTAGATAGAATCCTGGGGAACTCGCATAAGCACTGCGCTGCGCTAAATAGGAATTGTAATGTCCACCTGCAGGAGCAGCTTTAATCGCTGTTAAATAAGGCGTGTTTGGATTCCAACGCTTCACTACCATACTCGCATGCGCACTCATACCATTTTGTTTTTTCTCTTTTTTAAGTATGGCACCACCCGATCTCGTAACAGCGCGACGTCGGCCACTTCCTTCTCTCGCATTTTGCGCCATTTCAGGAGCTGGAGCCGCGGCATCTGTTTCTTCATCAACACCATCGGCCAGTGCCATCACATTTGCTTCTGCTGGCGCATCCTCTGCGGCTTTAGCAGCACCTTTTCGGTGAAAGCGAAAATCCTTCGGTACATTAAAATCGCGGTTCCACCAATTTACCCGTTGCTGCCACCAACCTATCACGCGGGTTAATTTATCCTGCTCGAAGCGCTTGCGATCATTGGCACGACGTTTTAAAGCCAAATCATATTGATTGCGCATTTCTGGCCAGGAAGCTGGTGGCTGCACACCATGGCGTAAATACTGATTTAAATTTTCTAAAACCAGTAATGAGGTTCCCGGTGTCACTAAGTTATATTGATTACCGAGAGCAACTAAGGCATTTTTGTTGCGCTCAGGAAATAGAGCGAGTACTTGGGCTTTCTGTGCAGCCCAGGCACGAGCGAGGATATGACTTTCTTTAACATTATTAACATTCACCATCACTTCTTTTTTAATTTCCTGATTATTATCACCACGATAAATTAAATGGATGGTGCCGTGGCGTAGCAACTTTGCATAAACGTGCGCTAAACCGGCTTCGGTTTTATTAACGATTTGAATATCTTGAAGAATTTGCTGTGGATCGTCCACACGCACTAATCCAAGTTGTTGTCCAGCGCAGATTTCGACAGCGGCTTTAATATCTTGATCACGCAAAGTAATATGCGCACCACCACTCATCGCTGCAATAAAGCGCAAGTAGCCTTGATCATGACGCTGCGAGGCGGTTAATGTGTAAACAGGAATACGATCGGTTTTTGGTGTACCGTTACCTAAGGTATGTAAACCATCTGAAAATAATAACCATGCTTCAACATCAGCGTGTGGTAATGCAGATGCACGAAAATCGAGTTTAGATAAATCGGTTGCACCATCATAAGGCAGTTGTTGGAGATAAGTGCGCAAATCATTGATGTTACCGAATGATTTCACCTGTTTTTCAACGTCATTACGAAAGACCAGTACGTCGATGGTACATCCTGGCCATTGCTTAAGCGCTTCTTCTAAAACTGCAATTTCAGCTAATCGCGCTTGTCCATCGTGGCTGGATGAAGCATCCCAAGCAACGGCAACACGTTTGCGCTTTGCTACTTTCATTACTTTATGAGTAAATCGATCTAAAACAGAAAGATATTGCTGGCCACCAAATGTTTCAACATCGATTAATTGCTGGGGAATGTTAGGCAATTTAATCCATAAATTATCATTAGCTTTTAAATTTTTAAAACTGGCCTGGGCCTTCCATTGATCATCCCAGTCAGTTAATTTGACATTACCAAAACCGCCAATTTCAGGCGCAACAGGACTTTTAGCGATAGCGATGCTGAGATCTAATTGCGCAACAGTTTCTTTTTGTGGCAACGGTAATTGATAAGCCGCGTCGTTTCCTTTGAAGGCTAATTCAGAAACATAAACAATTTTTATCGTGCGGGTACCTTGGGCAGGTATTGGATAAACACGAGTATTAAAAACATTACCACGCACATGTTCAACTAAACCAGGATCAACGCGACGGCGTTGTTCGGTATCCATAATCATGCGTGCTTTTTGTTTACCAACGATAACCCCATCAACCATACGACCGTTAATGTCGAGGGCATAACCCGAAACAACGGCACCACTCGGCAGCGCACATTCTAAGTCACCAGCTAAAATACGATGATTAGGATTATAAAAGCGTAAGGTTTGGGTGGTCTCTGCATGCAATCCGACGATGCGCACATCGACTTTCATTGATTGCAACTGAATCGGCGTTTCTGCAGGCGGCACCTTTATACGCGGCGGCTCAATAATAATCGGCCCTGGAAACGGCGGACGAATTTCGTGCGCAGAAATTTGGCTCAAACACAAGGCCAAGAGTGCAAAGGTTGAAATGAGATGACGCATGGGAGTTCCTCGTAAACATGAAGCTGCTTCCTTATCAGACGCCCAAGTCCCTTCGTAGTTCCACATAAAAATACCCTCGGCTATTGGCCGAGGGTATGAATTTAAGTAACTATTATTTCAGTGCTTATGCAAATCCATTCACATAAGGCAGCTCAGCTACCTTAGCTTTCACTTCTTCTGCACCATCAATGAGCTGACCGGTCGCATCCCAATTACCACTCAGATACATTTTCTGTGGACCATCATCGATAGCTGCGTTCAGAACGGTGTCGCCATAGCGCACTTGCTTGTTCTCAACATCAACTGTTACCACCAAAGATGGATCCGCTTCGATAGCACTCTGCAAAGCATCAGCTTCAGCAACGCTGATTTGCAAGCACGGAATACCTAAGGCAATGTTGTTGCCGTAAAATATTTCAGCAAAGCTCACCCCAACGATGGCAGTGATGCCCCACTTTGAAATAGCTTGCGGTGCATGCTCACGTGAAGAACCACAACCAAAATTAGAATTAACCACTAATACGTTGGCTGCTTGAAAACGTTCTTCATCAAAAGGATGAATGTCACCAGCATCTTTTAATTGCTGACGATCGTCTTCGAAGGCATGCTCACCAAGACCATCAAAGGTAACGCAACGTAAAAAACGTGCCGGAATAATACGGTCGGTGTCGATATCATTACCGCGAACAGGAACAGCGGTGCCGCTTATACTTTTTACTGCATTACTCATGCTGATACTCCTTCCAATTCTCGGACGTCTGAAACCGAACCATTTAATGCTGCTAAAGCAACCATGGCTGGGCTCATTAATAAAGTACGACCGGTTGATGAACCTTGACGGCCTTTGAAATTACGATTCGACGTTGATGCGGAAATTTGACGACCTTGCAATTTATCTGGATTCATTGCCAGGCACATTGAACAACCAGCTTCGCGCCATTCAAAACCGTGCTTTAAAAAGACTTCATGCAAGCCTTCGGCTTCTGCTTCTTTTTTCACCTGCTCACTGCCAGGCACAACGAATGCTTTTACGGAATCAACAACGGTACCGCCGTGCTGCTTGCATACTTCGGCTGCTGCGCGCAAATCGCTGATGCGACCGTTGGTGCATGAACCGATAAATGCGACGTCAATGCCAAGGCCTTTAATTGGCTGGCCTGCATCAAGGCTCATATAATCATAAGCCTCTTTTATTAATGCTTCATCATCGGCAGGGAAATCACTGGTCGCTGGAATATTTTCATCAACAGCAATTGCCATTGCCGGAGTAATACCCCAGGTAACCGTAGGTGCGATATCAGCTGCGTTAAATTCAACGACGTCATCATAAATCGCATCGCTATCACTGGCGATTGATTGCCACCATGCGACTGCTTTATCAAAATTTGCGTCACTTGGTGCGTGTTCGCGACCTTTAATATAATCAAAGGTTGTTTGATCAGGATTAATATAACCACAACGTGCGCCGCCTTCGATGGCCATATTGCACACGGTCATGCGCTCTTCCATCGACATATTGTGAATGGTGCTGCCATTAAATTCATAAGCAAAACCAACGCCGCCTTTTACACCCAAGACACGAATAATGTGTAAAATAACATCCTTCGCGGTAACGCCTGGATTTAATTCACCGTCGACTTGAATTTTGCGAACTTTTAATCCGCTCATCGCTAATGTTTGTGTGGCTAAAACATCGCGCACTTGGCTGGTACCAATACCAAAAGCAATCGCACCAAAGGCACCATGCGTCGCGGTATGCGAATCACCACACGCAACCGTCATACCTGGTTGGGTTAAACCAAGTTCAGGCGCAACAATGTGAACAACGCCTTGCTTACCATTACCAACGTTGTGCAAGGTAATTTTATTTTCAGAGGTATTATTTTCGATGGCCACCATCATTTCTTCCGCAAGACCATCAGCGTAGGGACGTGATTGATCTTCCGTCGGCACAATGTGGTCGACGGTCGCAACAGTGCGCTCTGGATACGGAACGGTTAAACCGCGTTCACGTAGCATCGCAAAAGCCTGCGGACTAGTGACTTCATGGATCATGTGCAGACCGATAAACAGTTGGGTCTGGCCACTGGGTAAGGTTCTTACGGAATGCAAATTCCAGACCTTATCGAATAACGTGCGCTCACTCATAGCGTCCTCCTCAATTGGGGCCGAAAACATATAGCGCTTGCTATCAATTCAAATAATCATTATGAATTAAATTAATAAATATTGAGAATATATGGAATTACGTGATCTCGAGTACTTCGCCGCCTGTGTCGAGCATGGCCACCTGAGCCGCGCCGCTGCCCAATTGCACGTGGCTCAGCCCACGCTCTCACATGCTATCTCAAGATTAGAACAAGACTTAGGCGTTCAAA
This sequence comes from Planctomycetota bacterium, assembly GCA_028280785.1. Taxonomy (GTDB): domain Bacteria; phylum Planctomycetota; class UBA11346; order UBA11346; family UBA11346; genus JANQLF01. The sequence continues at coordinate 12,810 of JANQLF010000163.1, read as the reverse complement.
TCTTGCATCGGCCGAGCAATAAGCGTAGCCCGATGCGACCCACTGCCGCAGGCCAACTCCTCCTTAAACGGGCCCAAGCCGCCATCGGTGAACTCGATGCGCTGAAGGACGATCTCAACGAATTACAGGGGCTCCACCGCGGTAGCATTCGCTTGGCCGGCATCCAAAGCCTTAATCTGACGCTGCTGCCACGGGTTTTGGCAGCCTTCGCCAGTGAATTCCCCAACATTGAATTCCAACTCAACACCCATCCATCCGAACAAATTGCTGATCGCATTCGCGGTGGCCATGAAGACCTTGGCATCCTCGCCGCCGCACCAGACCAGGCCTTTTACGGATTGCAGGTGCATGAGCTCTATCATGAAGACTTTGTCCTGATCGTTCGACGTGACGACCCGCTGGCCCAACAACGCAGCATAAAACTCAGCAAAATCGCTGATCGCGACCTCCTCTTGGTCAATCCCAGTACGCATACTGGTGCACAAATTATTGATGCCTGCGAGCAGGTTGGCTTTAAACCTAAATTACGACTTGTTTTGGATTCTGGAGAAACGCTGCGCGAATGTGTACGTGCAGGACTGGGTATCTGCATACTTCCCCGCGGTTACCTGGCCAATCACGAGCAAGATTTGCAAGCTGTTTCAATAGCAGAGCCAATATTAAAGCGCCATGTCTTAGCCATACATCCAGACCAGGAACAGCCCTCACGAGCAGCACAAAGTTTCCTCGGTGTCTTGCGCGCACACCACCCAAGGTCTTAATTTTAAACACTTAGAACTACTATTATCATACGACTTGCATAGCAGGAACATAACTTTGACAATCGTCTATGTACCCAAAGAATGCCTGCCCGCGTTAAGGTCAGAATGGGATATTAGAATCGCAAATGATAAAACTCGAAGTGCTCAACACCAAGATGAAAGGGAAGACCATCAAGATATTTGATGGCCTGCGTGTTGGCTCTGATGAGACCTGCAAGGTACGTGCGAAACTCGATACCATCGAACCGGTACACGCGATATTCCACGTTGATGAACAAAACACTAAAATAAACGTCGAAGCCGGATCAAAAGAAGCACATCTCTATCACAATGGCCGTGATGTGATGAGCGCCGATCTTAAGCACAATGATAAAATTTATGTCGGCCCCTTAAAATTTCGCGTGATCAATGAAACCATGGTCAGCCAAATGGATCTCAAAATTGATGAGCTCCTCAGCGACTATGAAGAGTCAGATGAAATTTATAATTTTGCTACCGAAGATTTATTTTTCTTATGCAAAAAAGATCCCGATCTGAAGCGCTCTATCAGTTTTAAAATTCCGAGCACCGATCGTTACATTGATCAGGCTCAAGCATTTCTTTCACGCCTTGCTCATCAAGCCGGGCTCGAAGAAATGAAAATTGATGCCTTCATGCATTGCACCAAAGAATTAATTCTCAATGCCCATCGCCATGGTCATGAGTACAACCCCGATAACGATAAAGAAATTATTATCCGTTATCGTGACCTTGGTGAGGAACTGCAATTAAGCATCGAAGACCAAGGTGACGGTTTTGATCACAGCCAATTGCTCGAAAAAGTAGACGAAAAAGACGCAGCCTCAGCAGCACGCGAGCGCTATAAAGCGGGTGGCATCGGCGGCCTTGGCTTCCAAATGATCACTAAAATGACCAGTGACCTTTTCTACAATGAAAAAGGCAACATCGTTACCTTTAAAGTCACCAAGCAGCTCTAAGCAAAACAACCGTTGCTATAGGATAAAAACACCCAAATTAACACATATACGCGGATGTGGCGGAATTGGCAGACGCGCTGGTTTTAGGTACCAGTGTCTCACGACGTGGAGGTTCGAGTCCTCTCATCCGTACCAAAAATAAAATGCCCAATGGGAATAAAATTTCTCGTTGGGCATTTTTCTTTCTTAGGAAAAAGAGGACTCGAAGTTTGCTAGGGCAAACCAAATGCTTTGCATTTGCCTCCACCCTTCCGGGGTGGCAGCCTACGCGGAGCTCCGGCTGGCTGCGCGGCCGCAAAGCACGCAGGTGCTTTGCTAAATTCGCACTAGGCGAATTTACCTGCTCGCGGTTCGAGTCCAACCCTTACGGCTCCACATTTTGCGTAACGGAACTTCGCTTCGCTGGTTCCTACCCACTTTCTCACCGTTCACACTCGAACTACAGGAAGCATTCCTGGGACCGCGGGCATCTTGCCCGCATGAAATACCAACAGTATTACTGGAACAATCCGAATTTGCACTACGATTATAATTACTTTGAAACCTAAACATTTATTTTATTTCAAATTATGCATTGCACTATCGATATTACTCGTTGCCTTCATCAGCTTTTTGCTTTACCTACCCTATTGGCATCCTGAGGCCATTATAAATCGCACCCCTTCAAATAATCATGCACTTCACACCTATATAAAAGGGATCAAATATATCGATGACTATTGGGGAGAATACGAAGTTATTGATTTAAACGAATCTGTTATGATTGGGCCTGTTCAGACAGTTTACCACTTATATCCACGATTTGACTATTTCTGCACCGATGAAGGGATGGAAAAAATTGTCCATTACATAAAAGACGACAAATACTCAAATGATGAGAAGGCTTCGGCAATCACACTACTGGATAAATTAAACGCGTATAAATTGCCTAATCATAGAATTGGCCAACATCACGAAAAACTGCATTCACATTTATACAATGATTTAGTGTTGAATCAGTTAAAACGTTGTGACAACGCTATAACTGATGCCGTTAGTCAATATATTTGGTTTAACAGAAAGCATCTACAAGTTAAAATTCTATCGGAATTTTTATCTACAAATAACCGAGTCTACCGGAGTCATTTGATAGAATGCCTGCAATGGGACGGCTTAGTATTAAACAATGAATTGAATGGTTTTTCTAGTGAATTACTTGATGTATACGTAGATTTATCAGAAAAAGAAAAGAGAACTATTATTCGGAAGTTTGATTCCCACACTGGGAAGTTGTCTTTAGGAGATGAATTTTACCTAGAAATAATAAAATCGATTGAAAACGCATTTTTACATGGAAACAGCAGTGAGATTGGAGACTTACTGTATCAAATTAGAGATCGTAAAATGATCAAAGGATCTTTATTTGACGAGTTCATAACACTTCTCGAAAGAATACCAAGGATTAAATCCAAAAAGAAACATCACTCGTCTAAAATCAATTACAAATTTCTCTCAATGGCTCTTGAACACAGTTTTATTCATTGTATCAAAAATAGTGAACGAACAGAGTTACTAAATAAAGTACTAGAACAAACAAATCCACGTTTTCTCATTGAATACCATGGGAACAGGCTTTGGAGAAATCATCCTGATATTTTTACTCTTAAATTAAAGTCACAGATAATCGAACAGTGCCTACAATCTACAAAAGAAGATGATATCTCCACTGCGTTATATGTTCTATCAACAGAAGTTAATCTTTGGAAAGCAGAACACAAAGAAATGCTTCTTAAAATCATAAAAAACAACAGATTTCCTAACGTAACCGATGTCGCCAAAGAATTGCTAAATAATAATATAGACTAGTACTTGTCCAGGTAAATTGTCTTCTACTTCAGCGTCACTCATCCTTTAACTCGCGTCTTTCGTCCAAGGCTCTTTCTTCGGCACGTTCTTCGCGCAAGGCATCGGCTTTGCCTTTGTCGTTGCGTTTTATTTTGACTGCCATCATGTAAGCTTTTTTCACTGAACTCAGATGCATGAGACAGGGAACCCCAACTAACGTACCCGCTGGAAAAACAGGCGCGGTCATGCCGGCAATAAAACGTGTCAGATGAAATCCAATCACGGTTTTTTTCATGTATAAAATCGGCGTTATTAAAAACACGATTGCCAGACCGCCGAAAAACACCAAGAGTACGACGATTCCGAGCTCTAATTCCCTATCACCCTCTATGAGCTCAATACACCATATGACTACTGCTGCGATGAGACCGATACCAATGAATGCCATCGGGAAAAACAGACCAAGAAGTGGGCCTAGCGTATCGGCATTTTTAATACGCTCTTTTCGCGCGCGGATCTTACTTTTTTTCGCATGACGTTTATGTAGTTCTGCACGTTTATCTTCGTCCATTCAATTATGTTGTTCAGTTAATGTAAATGACAAGATCAAAACGACTTAACTAAGTTGCTCTAAAGTCTTTGCTATAGCTTGTCTCAATTATAAGCTGTGTTTAACACGATTCACTTCCCCATACCTATGGCTGGTGGATCACTGGCGGTCAAAGCTGAATAGCTAGACCCGTGAGAGGTGCTCGTCACCTGGAAGCCTTGAAAGCCTCCTTGTAGATTCGGCAGGATGTCGATCGAAACGCGAGCCAAACGAGCAGATGTAGTGAACATATCTGCTCCCTCCTTCCAGTTTATTTGAACTGGAAGAGACGTGCTCAAGATTGAGTCCCTACGTTTTCAATATCCTAAAACATCCAAGCCCTGTCTTGAAGATGTGAGTTTTGAATTACGTCCTGGTGAATGCACAGCCTTACTTGGTCAAAGCGGTGCGGGTAAAACCACATTGTTGCGCTGCATCGCTGGACTTTATCAAGCGCAGTCTGGATCAATTACGTTAGGTGAACAAACAAATACGAGTTTATCCGAAGCCGTTGGATTAATTTTTCAGGACCATGCTTTAATTCCTCATCGCAATGTCTTGTGGCATGTATGTTGTGGCGCATTAAATACCTATGGTCCGATACGCTCTCTTGGTTGGTGGCGCCAAAGCGATATTGATCGCGCGCTCAAATGCATTGAGCTAGTCGGACTCGCGGACAAAGCACTTGAACGCATTCAACATTTATCCGGCGGTCAGCGTCAACGTGTTGCCATTGCCCGCGTTTTGATGCATCAACCACAAGTATTTTTAGCTGATGAGCCGATCGCTAGCTTAGACCCTGGTGTTGCCAGTGATATTCTACAATTAATTAAATCGCAATTAAATGATCAACGCTATTGTTTGATCAGTCTCCATCAAACTAGCGCAGCGCGAAGATACGCTGATCGCATCATTGCCATCGATAAGGGCAGTATTGTTTATGATGGTCCCAGCACGGATTTTTCCGTCAAACAAGAATCTCAATTATATCAACAGGAGTTAACAGCATGAAATACATCACTGTTATATTTTCTTTACTATTGTGCGTGACCATTCATGCCGCAGACGGCATTGGCACCGCACCAGCGAAACAAGGGACGCTTAAACCTGAAACCTTGCATATCGCTTTATTACCCGATGAAGATCCGGCAAAAATTCTTCAAGAAAATAAAGAGTTTGCAGCTTACTTAGAAAAAGCGCTTGGTTGTAAAGTTAAACTGACCGTACCCCATGATTATTCGATCATGATTGAAAGTATGCGCGCTGGGCGTTTACACCTGGCTTACTTTGGCCCTGCTTCTTATGTGCTGTGCAAAGACAAGGGCACGCACATCGACGCCTTTGCTGCCAAATTAAAAAATGGCTCGACTACCTATCATTCAATTATAGTCGCTAACGCGAATGCAGGCATTAGCAAACTCGAAGATATTAAAGGCAAAAAATTCGCTTACGGCGACCCCGCATCAACATCGAGTCATTTAATTCCAAAGGGTGAATTATTAAAAGCAAAACTCATTCCGCGCCAGGATTATAAGCAAAACTTCCTTGGCTCTCATGACGCGGTGGCCCTCAATGTTCAATCGGCATCCGTTGATGCGGGTGGCATGAGTCAATCCATTTACAATAAATTAGTCAAAAAAGAAACTATCGACCCTGAAAAAGTCAAAGTCATTCACACCTCTCCCGCATTTCCGCAATATCCATGGGTCATGCGTAGTGACCTTGATCCAGCCTTTAAATCAAAGATCAAAAAAGCGTTTATTCAACTCAAGCATGCAGCAATTTTAAAAGCATTGCATGCACAGGGCTTTGCAGCAATAGATGACAAAGCCTACGATGTGGTACGTACACTTGAGAAAACCGTCAGCAAATATCGATGAGCACTGACTCCTGTCATGCGCAGTTAAAAAAGAAACGTCGCAATGTATTAATGGCGACGGCCATCGGTGTCGTATTGATCATTGCATCGTTAGGCATCGTTGGTGCTTTTAATAGCGATGCCTATAGTGGATTCATTAGTAATTTCGTACGTTTACTCAGCGAATTTTTACCGCCAGATTTTTCCCGCATAGATTTATGGTGGATGCCACTCTGCGAAACCGTTGCCATGGCCCTTGCTGCCACTGCACTTGGACTGCTTATTGGTCTCCCCCTCAGTGTTTGTGCAGCAAACAATACGCATAGCCATATGTGGCTACAACACCTGACACGTATGGTTTTAAATATTTTGCGCACCATCCCTGATTTAATCTGGGCAGTTTTATTATGTGTGGCCTTTGGCGCCGGTGCCTTTGCTGGGATGCTCGCACTGTGCCTTCATTCCATTGGTGCACTTGGTAAAATGTGCGCGGAACACCTCGAACATACTGCACCAGAACCGATACTGGCCATCCAAGCAACTGGTGCACATAAATTTCAAATTATCACTCATGGTATTTTAGCCCAGGCATCACCCCAATGCATGGATGCAACCTTATATCGTTTGGAAATAAATATGCGTTCTGCAATTATACTCGGTTTTATTGGCGCGGGCGGTCTTGGCCAAGAACTCATCAGTTCCATGCGTGTGCTTGCTTACGCCGAAGTCAGCGCCCAATTACTATTGTTAATTGCTCTTGTCGCGCTGGTTGATTTATGTTCGAGCTTTTTACGCCGACGAACATTACAGGCGTCTTAAGATGCTGGCACCGTCACTTGCGTCAGCAACATACCATACCCGAGTGCCAATATTGTTCCAAAATAGACAAGCGCAGCAACGCCACGTTGCATACGGCTGACTTCAAAATAGCGACTTTCTTCATCGGTCTTCTTACGAAACAATGAAAATAAACGCGGTAACGATACTAAGATTATCAAAAAGATAATAAACGACGGTCGATAAACAGCGAAAGCTCCAGCCAAGACTATTCCAATCACCCACAACCAAGGTGAGAGCACCGTCACCATGCGTCCACCGTCCAAAGGACCAAGTGGCATTAAATTAAATAAATTCAAAAAATAACCGGTATAAGCTAAGGCTGCCCAAAATGGCTCCCCTGTTGATAAATAAATTCCGTGGCATGCAACTGCTGCTAAACCGCCACCAATTGGACCACCTGCTGCAACAATGAATTCCACCCATGCATGTCGCGGCGCTTCTTTTAAGGCAATTAATGCGCCCATGAATGGGATGAACACCGGCCACCCAACGTCCAATCGCATCATCTTTGCCGCGATCAAATGGCCAAATTCATGAATTAAAATCAAAATCACAAAACCAAGTGCGAATTGCCAACCCCAAAACATCGAATAGGCCCAAATGGACAGCACCATGGTTCCGCCAGTTTTAAGCAGAACTGGGAAAAACTTAATTATTGGGACTACTAAGAATTTTAATTTTGAACCAAATTTAAGGAGTAATATGGCGACAACACCGATGACTCCGGCATATTTCTTTAATTTTTCAACGGTCGAAGGTTCTTCAGGATTTCTCTGAAGCTGCTCATCGTGGCGTTCACGATTGAGACGGTCGTATTCACTCATTTAATAAAAATCCAATCGATAGGTGCTCCACACATAGTTCCCTATGCACCTATGCATTCAAGCGAATTCTTATTTAGGTTGAATTGAAGGTCGCTGGCCGCCACTTACGAGATCATGCGCAACCTGTTGCAAGAATTTCTTGTCTGCTTCAGGTATTTCTATTTTCGAAAGATCCAATTTCGTTGCGTCCTGTTGGGTGATCGTTTCATACCACACTAAACCAGCCAACAGACAACCCTGTGGGCCTGCATGATGACTATCATTACCGATTTTATTATTACGGCCCCAACGATAACCGGTGCACAATGAATGTGGCTGTGGTGGTAAGGCCCATTTTTTGTATTGCGTTAAATCATGTTCTTGAGGTACAAATGGGCGACGCTCGCGAGCTAGTTGAAAGGCTGCGCCTGAGCGAAGGAGGTCCAAATTATATTTCTTCCCCAATGCTTCATAAGCGGATGCGCTGTCTTTATACATAGCGGCTTGATCATAGCCTTTTTTATCAGGCCAGACTTTATCAAAGTCGCCATCAACACGATAGGCCCAGGTTTGATGAATCATTATCTTTGCCTGCGGTGCGTATTTTTTAATAAACGCAATTAACTCACCAGCAAAGGGCTCGTAGGTTTCCGGCAAGGTACTCAAGCGACTCACTTGCTGAATACTGATATAATCCCACCGCTCAGCGATCAGCGCATAATGCAAGGTCTTCTTAGGCTCTTTTTTCTCAACCCCTGTTTTCGGATCACGTAGATAGAACTTATAAGCATTTCCTGTATTTGGGTCAGCTTTAAATTCTTTCATATGCTTATGATGACGTTCTAAAGAGCAGCCACCAATCGTCGCACTGCCAAGTATTAATTTATGCTTTGGACTCGCATCACTAATTGGTCCTAAATATTTGTAGGCATTATTAGTGAATGAATTACCAATACCAAGTACACGGATTGTTTCTTCGGCTTGTAGACCAAACATCGTAACGAGTAAACAAATGGTTAAAAAAATACGGTTCATCAATGCTCCAAAGTCGTCAGAGTTATACTTATTATATAATGTTGTCTAGGCCTATGCACCTGCGATGGTGCACCGATTTTTCATAAAAATATAACAAGCATGAATGTTGATCCATAAACCAAAGCTACAACTACTGACAGAATTATAGCCTGCAAATGAATCTTATTATTCTCTTTTTCATCTAACAAAATTTTCATTAAAATAACAATTGGAAAATAACTGACAACAACAGAAATAACCAGCCACGTTAATGCATCAAGAAAAGATAAGTCCATGAACTACCTTAGTGAAACTCAATTCTTCCAGGACCTTCGACTACTTCTCCAATGATGCATGCAGGTGCATCACCGGCTGCGTGCAGTGCAGCAACGTACGCGTCCGCTTTATCTGCCGGTAAGCTCACGAATAAACCACCAGAACTCTGTGGGTCGAAGACCAAGTGATTAATCACTTGCTCAACACTATCATGCACCACAGCGCGTTCACCGGCATAAATACGATTCGATTTATCACCGCGGGTTAAGCATTTTTTCTCAACTGCTTCGGCAACACCAGGCAACACAGGCAGCGTGGTACTGTCTATTTTTAAAGTAACTCCACTCGCTTCAGCTAATTCACTGCCATGACCAGCCAATGAAAATCCAGTAATATCGGTAGCCGCATGTACACCGTATTCGTGCATCAATAAACCAGCGTCTTTATTCAAACGGGTTAAACTCTGCTCAAGCGCTACACGACTTTCATCGCCAATACGATCTAATTTTAATCCAGTGGCTAAAATACCGGTACCAAGCGCTTTGGTTAAAACTAATTTATCACCAACTTGTGCACCCTCGTTGGCAATGGCAATTTTGCCATCGGCCAAGCGACCAGTAATCGCTAAACCAAAAGTCATCTCTGCAGACTTCACCGAGTGCCCACCAACAACTGGACATGCCGCATCACGACAGACATCTGCTGCACCGGATAAAATATCTTTTAATATCTCACCACCGAGCTCTTCTGGATATTGCACCAGGGACAATGCAAACAATGGCTCCGCACCCATCGCGTAAATATCCGAAAGGGCGTTTGCCGCGGCAGCAGCCCCGTATATTTTCGCATCATCAACAATCGGCGTAAAAAAATCAGTCGTCGCCACCAAGGTCACCCCATCATCACAACGATACACACCCGCATCATCACAATGATCAAAGCCAACTAAAACATTTTCTGAACTTGGCCATTCAACACCGCGTAGTGTAGGAATTAATAAATTCGGATCTAATTTCGCCGCGCATCCTGCGCAGGATACTGTTTGTGTTAATCTTACTGCTTCTGTCATTTTTTATCCTCTACATATCTTTATACGGGTTATCACTAGACCAAATTCTAAACCCAGGTCCCTGCCATTTATAAAATAACTCTAAATTACACTTAGAACATGATCCTTGGTAAACATGTATATGTGCCCTATCGCCTGTATTAATATGACCGCCCTTTTCAATATTTTCGACTTTACCACCACACTCCGGACACCACCCAAATCTACGGCTCTCAAAAATATATCTTATTAATTTAATCATCTCATCAGTTACATTTCTCAATTAGCGCCATTAAAATTTTCTCTCCAGGCTGCAAATGGGGGTCAAATTCAAGGCGCCACAAGGAAGTCGAGGCTTGTGCAGCAGGGATATAATCGAGCTTGCGAGATCCCTGCGGAACAAACGTAGGCGACGTGTAAAAAGCTTTTGGCGGGGTAGCATGGGAGTCGAACCCACCTGGGACGCGAAGCACCCCAACAAGGCTTTGAAGGCCTGTAGCCGCACCGGCGACCACCCTACCCCTTATCAGTAATAAAAATTCTAGCAAAGTCATACCTTTAATCCACCTAGCAACGGTATAGGTACGGATTTCCCGTCACCCAGTTTGCCGGCGGCAACACGAACATTGCCATGGCGTTGGGTGAGCGAGACGCTGTCACACCATTCGAGCAAGGGCAAAATATAGCGACGACTGACACCGAAATGTCGTTTAGCCCATTGAAAATCGACTTCTTCACCATTGCTAAAAGCATCAGCCAATCTTGCTAAGGCTTCTGAAACCGTGTCGCGATGCATGTGCTGGCGATCAGACAATCGAATTAAATAACCGCGGCTACTTAAAATTCCCAACGCTTGCTTAGCCACATCATGATTAGGACGGGCATCACATTCATTATTGTCATAGCCCGCGCTAAATGCTTTTTCTTTATACGCTTGATTTAAGGCGTTGCACTCATCCGCTAAAATAGCTGGAAGGTCTGGTAAATATTCCGGTGCACAAATTAAGCGATCACGACGTAATAATGCACCTTCAACTTGCCACGCCGATAAACGATCTTCCCAAGCCTGTTTTGGACAGCTTGGTGCACAATGCGCGTGCAAGGAATCAAGTGGATACCAAGGTTGTGCATAATCTTTTCGTGCATGCTCTTGTAAATAATCGCCAATATTTTTTTGAACGCGGTTCCACGCTGCAGTGCTCCAAAAATACTCGGCGTGGGCTAATTGGCGCTGCACAATGCCAACACCAGCTGCATCCAAAGATTCGGACAAAGCATCCGCGCCACCACAAAAGCGTTCAGCCTCTTCGCGCGTCGCTGGATTATTATCGCGCTGTTCTAACCAACTAACCAAACGTGTAGCCGCACTGCCCTGTAAATCATCAAACCATTTACGCGTTTCATCACGCATGCGCTTATGTTTCGGTGCATCAACTGCCAACACAGTTGCTGCGCCAAGCGTAATTGATGGCGATGGTTTGCGAACTACGACCTGATCTCCACGAGCTAAAAACAAAGGCTGATCAAAACGTAATTGGGCGCGCGCCTGTCCTGCGCTTTTTTTATTTTCTTCAAGTAAAATAATGCGTGCACTCACTGATGCCGCACCATGAAATACACGCACGGCATCACCGTGCTTCACGCCCGGCTCAATGCATTGCAACATAATATCAACACGTGTCGTCGGTGATAAAGCGTTAGACAAAGAAATCCATGCACCACGTTCAATGTCATTTTTATCAACGCCGGCAATGTTAATTGCCGTGCGTTGACCAGCGAGCGCCTCATCAACATCTAAGCTGCGTACCTGCAATCCGCGCACACGACCTGATGGACCAGGAAAACATTGAATCTGCATGTCTTTTTTAAGCGAGCCACCTAATAAAGTACCGGTCACCACCGTGCCATGACCTTTAATAGTAAACACGCGGTCGACTGATAAACGTGGTGTCCCATCAGTTTTCATCTGCGCTAAACGTTCTTGAGCCTGATTAAATAACCACATACGTAATTCATCTAAGCCAATAGCGTCATGGGCATCAGTAATTAACGGTTCTTCAGCAGCTAAAGGCGTGCCACTGCACAGAGCAAATGCCTCATCGGCAACAGCACGTGCACGTTCTTCAGGAACCAGACCTGATTTAGAAATAATGATCCGGCCCCAAGTCAAATCTAATAAACGCAATAATTCTAAATGTTCACGCGTTTGTGCGGCGATGCCTTCATCTGCCGCAATAACCAATAAACAGCCATTCATTGCGCCCATGCCAGCAATAGCGTGGCGTAAAAATTTACTATGTCCTGGGCAATCAACAAAACCGAGATCACAATCAAAACCGTGAGCCTCACCAGGTAAAAATGCAAAACCTAATTCAATGGTTAAACCACGATTTTTTTCTTGCGGCAAGCGATCGGGATCAGTGCCGGTTAACGCTTGCACCAACGAACTTTTACCGTGGTCGACATGACCAGCCGTGCCGATAACCATTTGTTGTGGAGCGTGCTGCATCTTATTTCAATTCGCGTAAACGAGCAGCGAGCGCGTCGATTTGCTCATCAAATACCGTAGCACAATCAATCAGTAATTGATCATCATGAATGCGTGCGACAACTGCTGGATTCCCTGTACGCAATTGTTGATGCGCAGATTCAACATTACTTAGCTGCGGAATTAAACACACACTTGGCGGTCCATCAGTTGGCAAGGCACCAGAACCCACAGCACCCTGCGCTTCCATTAATGTCGAATCTATATCTGACTCAATTAGAGATTGTAATTTTTCTGCGCGTGCACGTACAAGCTCGCGGTCTGCAGTTAGC
>JANQLF010000130.1 GCA_028280785.1 Planctomycetota bacterium | reverse complement strand
GGTATTTTTTGCTCTCCGGCATTATGATTATGATAGAAGTTATTATTATGGCTGCTGTCAGTTTAATGTTTACTGTAGTCAGTAGTCCGCTTCTCGCTGCGGTGCTGTCGTTGGTGGTGTATATTTTAGGTCATGCTGTAGCGACATTACCGCAATTAATGAATCACTTAGATTATTGGCAACAATGGGTTGCTGGGATATTTGCTTCGTTAATTCCGAATCTTGGTCATTACACCTATCGCAACCAAGCAGTACATAGTTTTCCGCCAGATTATGGTGATATGGGTATCAGTATTATTTATGCGCTATTATGGATAACGCTTTTACTGACTTTAACCATTATTGTATTTAGGCGACGCCAATTATGAATTTCCGCACCGTTATGTGGATTGTATTGTGTAGTATGAGCGCCTTGGTGCTCATAGTGTGGAATGCCAGTGCGTTAATTGGGGCAAAACCATTGCCACGTATGAAAGATTTGGAATTTGTGCCAAGCCCATCCGTTATGCGGGTGATGAGTCTAGGCCACACCAATACCGTAGCAAAATTGCGTTGGATAGATGCGTTTTCTTATTTGCAGCTACAGTTTGAGCGGCGCAATGATCAATTATTAGGTAACGAACATGAAGGTGGTTTTGACCGCTTGTATAATGCATTAATAGATCTCGACCCTAAATTCGAACCATTTTATAATTTTGCAATTATGTCTGAGTCTTTATTGGATAATCCAGGTACACTAGCGATCCGCTGTGCGCAGCGAGGTTGTTTAGAAATTCCAGATTCTATGAACCTTTGGCGTAATTTAGCGGCTCATATTAAATCAATGGAAAATGTTAATCTTCATGTATTGGATGGGATATTATCAGCATGGGGACGCGCCGCTCCTGATGAACATCAGCGTTATCATGTACAACGCTGGAAAAGTAATTTAGGCATAATGGAACTTAAGGGTCTGCATCAGCTCGATTACTGGAGCTATGAAATTGCTCAGCAAAAAGATAACTCACCAATCGGAAAAATCGCTGACAGTACCTTACGCCAGCAGATTAATAATTACAATATTTCGTTATTACAAAAATTATATGACGCGAGTGATTTGCCGGAAGAATTAGGCATTAATCGTTGTCTTGATCCACAGGCCTGGGGAAAAGTATTCGATAATAAATCTGGCGTATCTATAGAGGGCGCACTGGTTTTATGGGGCCCAATTTTATTTTCTTCGGAAATTATTGGCCGTATGGAAAAAGCTTTTCAGACAGGTGAGGGAAAAATACCTGTTGATCTCAAAGGTGCTGCATTTCGTACCGACCCTTATGGTTTTCCTTACACCATTAAAGATAAACAAGTTTATTCTATGGGACGCGAGCGTTTTGAGTTTCAAAGAAAGCTTACATCCTATAGTTTTGTGTTATCTAGAGTTGCAATTGAGAAAAAGACCTGGCCCAAAGATCTCGAAGAAGTGTGGGAATGGCTTCCGGTTGAGCCGTTAGTACCACCGACGTCGGGAACCCTGCGCTACGAAGCGCATGTTATTCATGTCGATTACGATGATCAGCAAGAATATGAAGAGTGGCCGCTAAAAAAGATGGCTCAGTATTGGATGTATTTACAGACCGATGGTAAAACGCCCTAGAATTTGATCATAAGACCGAGGCTCACTGCTGCCTCTTCTGGTATCTCGCTTCCATCGTACTCCACCATTTCTGGAGAAAATGATGCACCTATATCAAGGCGAGCTAGAGCAATATTAATGCCCAAACCTGCAGTTAACACAGGTCCTATATCTGATTCAGCCATATTTTGATAGGCCCCGGCTCGAACGGCTAAAACGCTTAAGAAATCATATTCAGCGCCAACCGAAATATATTGTGTATCATAGGAGATGGTACCGTTATCCGTTGGAAGGACATCTACATCAACTTCGAGCGTTAAGTTATTGTTAGGAATCCAAGCGACTCCGACTGTTACTTGTGGATCAAGTTTAATGTCGTCAAATGTAAAACCATTTGATCCGGTAAAACCTTCAAATTCAGGACTAGTTAAATTGGTGCCAGTGACGCCTATTTGAAAATTATTAACGCGTGCCATTAATCCAACATCGATACTGAATGTTTCCGAGTCATGATATTCTTCAGTAATGTTATCAATAACTTGATCAGCGTCCTCATCAAATACTAAAATATTTGCACCATAAACCCGACCGATCATAAATTTTGGAGAGACACCAACTGAAAGATTGTCATTAAATGCATGGCCATAGGAGACAGGTACCTCAACATAACCAACCCCAGTCATGGCCACTGCTGTGGTGTTTTGATCTAAATCACCACCAGTTAATGCGCCACTCACAACACCCATGGTATTTTCTAAAAGAGTAGTCACGTCAGTAATGTCATTTGGGTCAAGTAAACCTGAATTAACCGTTTCACCAATTTGATAATCTAAAACGTCGATCGCATTCGGACTAAAGCCGGCTGTAGCTAAATCTGCTTGCATTTGCGGGCTTAAATTACTTGGGGTATATCCGGCGAAACCGCCGGGCAAAATACTGTTATTGTTTTCTACGTCTTCGAGCGCCGTGTTGTATTCGGCAGTGTTATTAAAACTGATGCCAAGATTTACTGTATCTATATCGGATACATGAGCGACGAAGCGGCCAAATGCCCGTGCGCCAATAGCCATGTTCTTAATACGTACATTAGTGCCAACGCTAGTGGTGATGACAAACGCATTTTGATCATCAGCGAGATCTGTGAAGATACTTAAGACATTAACGATATCAGCAAGTTCACTTGTCGAAATACCTGAGCCGGCATTTAGATTTCCGAGTGCATTAATATCGATATCAGCAAGGTCTTGTAGGTAGTCACCTAGGTCACCAGTTAAGCGATAACCAATGCTCAAATCGATGGTCATGTCAAAATTACGATCGGCTAGTTTATTGTTATCAGCACTAGATAGCTCTTTGTCATCACCACTGCCGCTGTAGCCAACCCCTTCTCTAAAGAAGCCTAGAGCACCGGGATTATAAAATTGTGCAGTGGCATCTTTTGTGGAAGCAACATTAGCGCCGGCCATGCCGTGCGCGCGCGGGCCGACAAAGGTCTTTTCAGCCGCTTGTAAGCTTCCGTAGCAAGCGAGGAGTAAACTGGGTACTAAGACAAGATGTTTCATCTTTTATCCTTATGGAGCAGCAGTGCTGGCGTCTATAGTGCCAAGCACAGTTAGGCATTGCAAGCCCGCTACGTAAACATCTATGTGAAGTGTATAAGATCAGTTGTAGAAATATCTTACAAATAACTACTTTTTAAAACAGAGTGAAACACTAAGGCTTTCGTGTATGAAATCACACCTTCTTAGCTTGTGGTAATTTGCTCTTGTTTAGCATAAGAGAGTTCGGTTCATCCATTCATTCATTCGAACCGAGTTTATTCACTTTATTCATTCCGAAGGAGAGATCATGAGATCTTCAACTCGTAAGGGTGGCTTCACGTTAATTGAGCTACTCGTCGTAATCGCCATTCTTGGCCTGTTGGCAACTATGCTTATGCCAGCTGTAACCGGTGCTAATGAAAGCGCCATTAAAACTGCCGATGCTAATAATCTGAAACAGATTATGACCATGTATATCAAGCATCGTACCGATACTCGTCAAACCTGGGCTTATCCAAAAGGTGCGGGCCCTTACATCGCGCCGATGAGCGGAACCGATGTTACCACCGTAAACGGTTCAGCTGCTACTGGTGATGGTGCGGTAACCATCGCTTCATTGTGGGAGCTTGCTCGTAACCACGATTTATCTCCTGACCTGTTCAACAGCCCTGCTGCTGATCCACTTATTTCCAAAGCTGCTGGTAATGAATCAACCAACTATAAAACCGCAACAACTGGTGCTATAGATGGTGAAATCAATGCATGGCGCGGTGGTGGCTACAGCGACTACATGGTTGACTGGTCAGCTCCAAAAACCTCTGGTACTATTCGTCCAACTATTGCCAACCGTAATCACTTAGACTTATTTGGCGATTCTTGCAACGTTTGCTTTGCGGATTCACACATGGGTGCTGAGAAAGATTTCGACATCGATGATGCCGGTAGTGTTGTTCACTTGCCAGTTTCTGGATCAGGTGGCGGTGCAGCCGAAGATAACATCATGGATAGCACTGGCGACACCGTTGGTGGTTCTAGCGGTACCATTAAATCATTAATGATGGGTCGTGGTCACCGCAAACGCGCACACATGAAATAAACTAGAACTGATTTTGTCTAGATGAAATCAAAAGCGTCCTCTATTAAGGGGACGCTTTTCTTCTCTTGATGAAGCATTGAACAAAAGGAGTTCTAGTGATGCGTGATGCATTTACACTCATAGAATTATTGGTGGTCGTAGCCATACTTGGTTTATTGGCGACGATGCTCATGCCTGCTGTGACTGGTGCTAATGAAAGTGCATTAAAAACAGCAGATGCCAATAACCTCAAGCAATTAATGACCATGTATACGAAACATCGTACTGATACCCGACAAACCTGGGCTTATCCGAAGGCCTTGGTGGGGCCACAGGCAGGATCTAACACAGCCTTGTATAATGGCAGTAATGTTAGTGATGCGGCGGGAGCAACTAATGTAACGGTTGCATCTTTTTGGGAATTAGCACGAGCCAATGATTTATCGCCAGATTTATTTAATACGCCATTGGGTGATCCGATTATTGAATCAGTTGCAGGTATTGATGAAAATAATCCTTATGACACCAGTGGCGCCGTGGCCAGTGATATCGCTCGTTGGCGTTCAAATGGTGTACCGCCTTATATGCTTGATTGGTCTACGCCAAAGACGGTTGGTACGATTCGACCGACCTTATGTAACAGAGATCATGAAACGTATTATGGGAATGACATTAACGTTTGTTTTGCCGATTCGCATATGGCTGCCGAAAAAGATTTAGAGGTGGTTAATGCAATTACGGTTAATCACCTCGCTTTAGAGGATTCTGGAGGGGGTACAGATAATATACTTGATAATGTTGGTGACCAAGTCGGTACGGTCGCTAAAGATTGGATGATGGGTCGTGGGCACCGAAAACGTGCCGCGATGAAATAATACATGAAAACCAAAAATAAAAAAAGCGCCCTAAGCGGCGCTTTTTTTATTTAATAATGTGTTTGAAAAAATTAAATAATACCGCCAGAATCGGCAATGCTAATTCCACGCAGGGCCATGCGCATTTCTTCTGGATTTGGTGAAGCGCTGAGCGCTTCATCAGTATCAATGAGCTTTTTATCGAAGAGGGCCTTGAGCGCCTGGTTATAACTGTGGCTGCCGTGTTCGGTGTCTTGTCGAATAGCGTCAGCTATTTTGGCATCTTCCTTATCAAGGATTAATTTACGCACGATGGGAGAAACAAACATGGTCTCAACGGCAGGAACGCGTTGCACATTCTTGTCACAGGATTTCAATAGTTTTTGGTTGAGAATGGCGCGGAGATTAAAGCCTAAGCTATTGCGAATATTATTTTGTTTATCGACTGGAAATAAATCGAGAATACGACCAATGGTTTGGGCACAATTAGAAGAGTGAATGGTCCCAAAAACAAGGTGCCCGGTCTCAGCAGCTGTGAGGGCTGTTTCGAATGTTTCGGCATCACGCATCTCACCAACGAGCATCACGTCTGGGTCTTGACGAACTGCTGCACGAAGGGCGTCATTAAAGTCCATTACATCGATGCCAATTTCGCGTTGATTAATAATGGCTTTATCTTCGATGAATAAATATTCGATTGGATCTTCAATGGTTAAAATATGACAACGGCGTTTATGATTGATGTCATCGAGAATAGCTGCCAAGGTAGAAGACTTACCGGAGCCAGTAATGCCACCAATTAAAACGAGACCGGCATTATAGCCAGCACATTTACTGATTTCGTCTGGAAGGTTTAATTCACTATAGGTTGGAATACTGGCGTTGACGCGACGAATGGCTGCTGAGAGATAACCGCATTGACGAAATAAATTACAACGAAAACGTCCTGCATCTTCCAAAAAGTAGGCGAAGTCGATGTTGCCACGTCGGTCTAGTTCTTCTCGTTGCGAATCGGAAACGAGTCCGAGTAAGAGTGAATCGACATTTGATTCATCCAGAGGCGGTGCATTTTGCATGCGCGATAATGTACCATTTACGCGAAAGACGGGTGGTTGGCCTTGTTTAATATGTAAGTCACTAGCGCCATGTTTGGCCATCATACGAAATAATTTATGAATTTCCAAAACCAACTCCTTTTAAAAATGTACTATTAAATTGAAACCATATCATGGTAATTCTCTGCCGAGTTTGCTGACGACTAATTTTAAATCTTCCCAACATGGTTTTTTAGCTTCGGCGTTACGTAATAAATAACTAGGATGAAAGGTTGGGATTACTGGGATATCTTGCCACATAAATTCCTTACCGCGCATCCGTGTAATGCCTGCTTTGGGATTACCACTTAATGCGCGCAACGGTGTGTTGCCAAGGGTGCAAATTATTTTTGGTTGAATAATGTTAATTTGTTGCTCGAGCCATGGCATGCAGGCAGCAGCTTCGTCCTCTTCCGGTGTGCGATTGCCAGGTGGACGACATTTGACGATATTAGCGATGTATACATCACTGCGTTCAAAGCCCATGGCATTAATCATTTTATCAAGAAGTTGACCGGCGGCTCCAACAAAGGGGCGTCCTTGACGGTCTTCATCTGCTCCCGGGCCTTCGCCGATGAACATCAGTTCAGCTTCCGCGTGACCTTCGCCTGGAACGCTGTTTTTTCGTTTTTCGCAGAGACCGCAGCGTGTGCATGCTGCGACGGCTGTGGCTATGGTCTCTAACTGTTCTGCTGCACTGCCACTCAGTTCTAGTCCTGGGAGCGGCTGTTGCTTACTTAAATCAGGATCTTCTTGTTCAACCGGCGCGGCAACATTGGTGTCACGTTGGATAAATTGAACACCAAGATCGCGATCGATTTCTAATTGATGTGACAGCTGTTGATACCAAGTACTCATGAGTCCTATCAGTATGGTGTTAGCACCGCTGAAGGAATCGCTGCTTGTGGCTTGAGCCTCAGCTTTGTGAACCAGTTTCGCCCAACTGTGTGCTTAATAGCCTTTAATAAACTGGGATACTGTTGTCGATTTCTTCTGACCAAGCGACGATGCCGCCTTCTAGATTAGCAACATCTTCGAATCCATGTTTCATCAATGTTTCAGCAGCTTTCATGCTGCGCTGACCTGTTTTGCAGATGATGATAACTGGTTTGGATTTCCATTCGGTAATCTCTTCGAGTCGCTGCGATAACTGGCCGAGTGGAATGTGCACGTTGTCTTCAAGTTCACATATTTTTAATTCGTGATCTTCACGCACATCGAGTAATAAATGTTCGACCTCGTCATCGCGCATATCAGCATAGTCATCGACTTCTAATTTTTTAATGTCAACACTGTTCTCTGATTCACCACGGGTTAAGCCGCAGAATTGTTCGTAGTCAATTAATTCAGTAATGCTTGGATTGGCGCTGCACACCGGACATTCAGGATCTTTGCGCAATTTTAATTCGCGTGTTTCCATATTTAATGCGTCATAACGAACGAAGCGGCCAGTTAATGTTTTACCGATGCCGGTTAAAACTTTAATTGCTTCAGTTGCCTGAATCATCGCAATATAACCAGGTAAAACACCTAAGACGCCACCTTCAGCGCAAGAGGGAACCATGCCTGGTTCTGGTGGTTCTGGATATAAGCAGCGATAACAAGGTCCATTTTGTGCATCAAAAACGGTCGCCTGTCCTTCGAAGCGATAAATAGATCCGTAGATGTTTACTTTGCCTAAAAATACACAGGCATCATTTACTAAATAACGTGTTGGAAAATTATCAGTGCCATCGACAACGATGTCGTATTTGGCAATTATCTCCATGGCGTTGCCAGAATTAATGCCTTCTTCGTAAACCTCGACAACACAATCAGGATTGATGTCTTTGATACCACGCTCTGCGGAACGGGCTTTAGAAGTGCCCACATCTTGCATGCGGTGAATAATTTGTCGTTGTAAGTTAGAGACGTCGACCACATCAAAATCCATGATGCCAATGCGACCAACGCCGGCAGCGGCCAGGTAGAGTGCTAAGGGTGAGCCAAGACCACCAGCACCGATCAGGAGAATCGATGAATCGAGTAGCTTCTCTTGAGCTACTTCACCAAATTCTGGGAGGGTAAGGTGGCGCGCATAGCGCAGGTACTGTTCTTTTTGCATGGCCATAACGTGGATCCTTCTACGGCAAATACGGGGCCGCACATGTTGTGATAGGGCTAGATCGCGCAAGGGCTGGCGAATTGATGCTGGGCATGAGGATGAAGGGATGGAAGGCCTGGATACCGCTGCTGATCAACGCCGACGTCAACGCCTCGTACGTGATGCCTTAGCAGATTGTGCTGATGAACGAGTCAGGAATGCAATGGCACGTCTTCCGCGACATTGCTTCTGTTTACCGGGTTCGCGCGCCGCAGCCTACGACGATCACGCCATGCCTATTGGTTTTGAGCAGACCATCTCCCAACCGAGTTTGATTGCAGCGATGTTATCTTTCTTGTCTATCAAACCAGGGATGACGGTCTTGGATATCGGTAGTGGTAGTGGCTATGTAAGTGCTCTGATTGCATTATTGCTCGAAGACGAGGGTCGTGTTTTGGCACTTGAACGCATAAGTGGACTGCAGGCTCAGGCCAAAGAATCTTGCGCGGAATGTCTAGAGGAAGTGGCACATGAACGCATCACTTGGCAACTTGCCGATGCGAGTCTTGGTGCTCCGGAGAAAGGGCCTTTCGATGCGATTCATGTTGCGTGTGTCTTTCCAGAATTACCCGACGAATTAATTGAACAATTAAAGCCAGGTGGAAAATTAATTATCCCAGTTGGCCACGACAGACACCAGGAATTATTCGGAATAACAAAATCCGAAAACAGTGAATTCGAAAAAGAAAAGTTAATGAACGTATTGTTTGTGCCGTTGCGTTCAGGAACGGCCTAGTTTGTTTTGGGGGCTATGCCCCCAGGCCCCCCGCGAACTTTGTCATCTCTAATTTATTGCGCTGCGCTTCATAAATTCCCTCGCATGTAGCTCGGACCGTTCTTCGGCGTTCGCCGGCTCGAGAACTCGCCGTGTTTTTGCTGAGGGGAAAAGGTGATTTCGTTATTTGCCGTGGTAGAGGCGGGCTGCGAGAATTTCAGGCAATCCGGCGTCGCGGATTTTTGCAGCGGCTGCTTCGATATCGTATTCGATGCGGTTTATCGTGGCGATGCGTGTTTCGGTATCGAAAATTGCGTAGCTTGCTTTATTATTTTCGTCGCGTGGCTGACCAACACTACCGGCATTAATAATAACAGTGCGCTCAGAATCGACCGGAATATCAGGGTCGAGTGTGTAGGTGATTGGATCAGAATCAAAAAAGGCCACTGGTACGTGACTGTGGCCAAGGAAACCGATGCGTGAAGACATTTGACGTAAGGCTTCGAAACTTAATTGAGCATCAAATACGGTTTGAATGTAATTAAATGCTTCGGGCTGATGAAAGGTGCCATGGGCAACTGAAAACTCATCATAGCTAAGCGTCAATGGCAGATCGAGGATCCACTTTTTGTGATCATCGCTCAATTGCTCACGGGTCCAAATTGCCGCGGCTTTGGCGTAGGCATTGAAAAAGTCGATGCTGATCTTCTCAACGGCTGCCCAGTCATGGTTGCCAGCAATGCAATCACAACCCATGTCACGTATGATTTCGAGGCATGCTACAGGCTCAGCGCCGTAGCCAACGACATCACCGAGACAAATGACTTTGTCGATGTTGCTGTCTGCAACGTGCTCGAGGATCGTGTTAAGAGCCTCTGTATTGCCATGAATGTCACCAAGTAGAGCGTAACGCAAATCGATTCAATCCGTGGGTAGACCTAAGGTATATCTTGCGCTTTGATTAGTGCCAGCCCCAAGCACACGCATCCGGCACAGAAGAGCAACGTATATGCACAGGTACCAAGGACATAGAAGGCGCTCAGGTCTAGATCTGTAAACTGTAGGCTGCTATCAATGTTAAGTAGTTTGAGCGCTGGAATGATGGTGGCGCCGTTCCACTGCCAAGCGCCCATCAAATGGGCCAAGACAAAGACGGAAAAGCTGCAGACGATGTTGACGATAAGGTTGAGGCGAAGCGCTAAAACGGAACTAATAGAGCAGAAGATCATCGTATTACAGGCAGCGAAGAGGTGCCCGGCCAAAAGGCGTCCCCACATGATGCCCGCCGCATCTTGGTTTAACTTTTGTGGGTCGTGAACAATCTCGAGCGCGATGGCATGAGCAATTACGATGAGTGAAGAGGAAATAAGCACGGTTACGAGTACGCCAAAAAATTTACCAATGACAAAACTGCTACGGCTAACTGGTTTAGCAAAGAGGGTCAATGCGGTACGGCTTGAGAGCTCATCGTGAATAGCAGCCGAACTCAGAACAACAGCAAGGAATAAGCCATGGAGGGTGTGTATGGCAACGCCGCTGGTGCTAATTAATCGAATTTTGTCAGCACTGTTAAAATTAAACATGCCGAAGATGCACGAGAGTACGACCAAGAGCAAAGCTAATGCCGTCATCAACCAAGTTACTGGTTGGCGGAGCGTGTTGGCCACGGTCATACGTGTCAGGGCGGTAACAGCCATCGGCGTATTCAATTTCACAGCCGAACAATTACAACAGGCAATTGGGCAAAGTTTTGACTAAAAAGGAAAGAGATAGCGCAGTTTCATGAGCACACTGCCACTCTGGAACGCATAGCGTCGCGCAAGTTGATGTTGCTTAATTGACTTTAAGAGGCGGGCGATGCGTTTGGCGATGGTCTGCGCTTCAATAAGTTCATCGCGCTCAAGGCAAATGTTATGAGCGAGGACGAGGACTTGGCTGCCCAAAATATGGTGATGTTGTTTACACATCGCATCGGCAATTTTTGACAAAGCGCGTGGAAAAGGCGGAAGAGATAAAATGTCATTATCGCTTGCTGGGCTGGTGTCGCGGTCGAACCAGGCGCCAGTAAAGGCAGCTTGGAATACGCGCTTGAGAGATTGGTTGTTTACCATTTTCGCCGGTTTGTGTCCAAGCCACGTTAGACAGTGTTCGATGTCATAGATTTCTAATAGTAAACAGGCTACGAGGAATAAACGTTCATCACTTGCTACCAGCGGTAATTGTGGATGGCGCAGCACATCAAGAGCGTCTTCAAATGCACCTTGGTACGATAAGCACTCGCCAAGCAAAATGGCATTTTCTTCATGAGTCGTATCTTGTTCCCACAGCGGTCGAATATGACTTTCTGCTTCGTAATAACGTGATTGTCCGATATAGGCGCGGCATAAAATGCGTCGATGTTGATCTTGTAGTAGACGTTTGGGGATATTTTCAATGTGTTGCTGTGCGGCTTCAAAAGCGCCATGTGCTAATGCGAGTTGCGCAGCTAATGCGAGACCTTGATCATCTAATTGTTCCCGATGCGTACATATCCACTCGTGCGCATCAGCAGCCGAATCGCGTTGTAAATAATACCAAGCCAAGTTATGAATGGCTCGTTGGAATTGTTGCTGGTCAATGTCATGATCATCTAAAAGCGCTAATAAAGACTGCTCTGCATTTTTTTGATTACCGTGGCGCAATTCGAAAGCTGCCATGTCAATTTGCGATGCTGCGTCATGATCATTTAAATCTTGCAGCAGTCTTAAATATTCAGCAGCGCTTTCGTGGTGGTGGCGCTCTTCTTCGATGTGAGCAAGTTGACGTAACAAGAGTTGTTTATCTATATCAGTGATTTGTTCTTCATCATTACAGGCATTAAATACCGTGCGTAAATGAAATTCGGCTTTATCAAAATCGCGTTCTTGTTCTGCCAACATGCCAATCAATAAATGCGCCGGCAAATAAGCATCTTCAGATTTAAGACTTTGTTCGAGGGCATATTTTGCATCATCGGTATTTTTATGAATGAGTTCGGCTTCGGCTAAGGTCATCCAAATACGGGCGCAGTCAGTTGCTTGGTCATTATACTGTTCAATTGCAAGATAGGCAAAGCGACGTGCATTATTCATGTCTCCCAGTTTTGCAGATGGAATAATGAATTCGCGCCAACTTTTTTGACCAGATGCTTCAGCGGCAGCTTGTAATAAATCTGCCCCTTGGTCCTCTTTGCGCTCGACAGCAATTTGTGCACGACGTAATAAGAGTCGTCGGTGTTCCGGGTGATGGGATAATCCTCGATCAGCCCAAAGTGCGGCAGCGTTTTGGTCACCTTGACGTAATGAAATATCAGTTGCCATATCATAGAGATAGGCGTCGTGTTTATCTTGCTCAATAACATCTATAACGATGCGCTGAGCGTCATCGACATAATCATTATGTAATAAGCACTGAGCGTATAAAATTTGGTAATCACTAGAATCATCGAGTTCACGTGCGCGTTTTGCACAGTTAATCGCCTGTTCGATGTCACTATGCAGCAGAATTTCGGCTTTAAGTGCCCATAGCTGCGGAATAGCCTCGTTGTTTTGAATGGCTTCATCAATTGATTCTAATGCATGTGTGTATTTTCGTTGTTGTCGCTGTGATTCTGCCAGTAATCCGAGTAAGGTTGGATTGCCAGAAATATGGCTGCTTGCTTGTTGCGCTTTCTGTTCAGCAGCTGCTAGCTGCTCGTTTTGTAAATAGTGCTCAATCAATTCGCGCCATGCCCAGAAATAATCAGGTTGTTCGGCAACAGCACGTTCTAAATAAGGGAGACTTGCTTCTGTTTGATTGCGTTGGCGCAATAGGAAAGCTTTGAGACCATCGCTATACGCTTGGTTTTGTTCAAGGTTGTAATAATGATTTCCAGCAACATCCGCTTCGTCATGTTTACCTTGGAGCGCTTGAATTTCTGCGAGCTCGCGCCATGCCCAATTATATTCGTTGTCTAATTCTACTGCTTTACGCAGATAGGCGACCGCTTCAGTTAGTTTATTTTTTTGTCGCAAAAAATC
This sequence comes from Planctomycetota bacterium, assembly GCA_028280785.1. Lineage (GTDB taxonomy): Bacteria > Planctomycetota > UBA11346 > UBA11346 > UBA11346 > JANQLF01. Next base: position 1,668 of record JANQLF010000130.1, on the reverse strand, counting down.
AGCTTGAACACCATAAGAGATAGGATCAAACGGGTCATTGCTTAACGCGCGATCTAAATGTGTTTGAGCTTCGCCTTGTCTGCCAAGTTGGTGGGCTATATCAGCCAATTCGTGCAAAATCCAATTAGCATTAGGCATATTATGTAAGGCTTCTTGATAATATTTTCGCGCTTCTTCAAGTTGATTATTGTTTCGTGCTAATTGGCCTAAATGTGAATAAGCAATCGGGTAGGTGGGATCAATATCAAGCGCCTCTTCGCATAATTGCTGACTACGGTCTTGGTCGACTTGACTCAGCACCTGAGCTAATTCTACCATCGCCCAATGAGCTTTTGGCTGCTCATTAAGAATTTCTTCATAAAGCTCGATTGACTTTTCAATATTATTTTCTTCGACTTCTAATTGTGCTAAACGGCTGCGCGCGAAATGATCTTGTGGCATAATTTCTAAAGCGCGTTCGTATGCTAAGCGCGCTTCTTCCATATGCTCTTCGGCGCGTTCTGCTTCAGCAATTTCGGTAAGGAGCCAGTGATTTTCTGGTTCGTGATCAAGGGCACCTTCAAGAAATTCAAGTGCAGTGGTATTTTTTCCAGCTTGGCGGTGGCAAGCTCCGATACGACCAAGGATGCTGGCTAAAAACGTTTCGTCTTCAATTTGCTCATCGCGTTGAATGCGTTCTAATTCTTTGAGCGCTTCATGATAGCGACCTTGATTAAAATAAAGATCGGCGAGTTGGTCGAGGGGGCCATCGCTTATGCTAGAGCTGTGCTCTTTGAGTACTTCTTGGCACAGCATTGCACGATTATAATCCTCACGACGTTCAAAGAATAAATGTTGAAAGCGACGTACATTTAAATTAGTGGCATGATTGGTGGCGATGTCATTGACGACCTGTTCGGCTTGCTGGACATCACCAGCACATTCGAGTGCACTGGCATAGCCAAGCTTAGCCATGACATCACTTGGAGCGACGTTACACAATTCTTCATAACGACCAACAGCGTCCTGGTAGCGGCCTTGGCGCATCAGCTCTTCAGCTTCATTAACCAAGCTTTCTTCTGGGCTATCGTCAAATTCAGCCATACCGAGACAGTGTAAAGCAAGACTAGCGAATGTCTATAATTGTGCATGGCTTACAGACGAATGGTCTACCCCTCACCTATGATAAATAAACCGAGTGTTTGCAGTTGTTTGTCGATGCTCTGAGTTTATCGTCCGGCCATGAGTCAATGGCGTAAACTTGATGGTGATTTAGAACACATCGCTGGATTTAGAAGTGCTGGCGCAATTGGTGGCATTAAAGCATCAGGTAAACCTGATGTCGCCGTTATTGTTGCCGATGAACCAGTCGTCAGTGCAGCATGCTTTACCAAAAATAAAGCAGCAGCGGCATCTGTTGGCTTTTGTCGTGACGTGTTAAGTCGTGATGTTCAGCGCGCTATCGTCATCAATAGTGGTAATGCTAACTGTTGTACTGGTGATCACGGTATGCGTGACACCAAGCGCATGGCGCAAATATGTGCAGATGTGATTAACTGTGACGAACAAGACGTATTTATTTGTTCAACTGGTATTATTGGTGTACCGCTGCCAATGGACGCTGTTGAAAACGGCATTCAATCAGCGCTTAGTTCTTTGGACGCACCGCAGGCGTCAGCTGCCGATGCG
>JANQLF010000107.1 GCA_028280785.1 Planctomycetota bacterium | reverse complement strand
TGAAGAAATTGACTGTGGCGTCAAGCCAAATCCAGAAAATTTTAAAGGGTACCCGGAAAACAGCAGCCGCATTGAAAAGATTCTCGGTCAAACCATGCGCGTATTGCCCAATGACCAGGATCACATGCGCTATATGGCTTACCGCCTTGGTCGCGGCAAAGGACTCAAAGCACACGCTGCTTATTTAGTAACCGTTACCTATCCAGAGGATCAGCCGCGTAGTATGTACATGCTCAATCGTGGCAATGAAACCGGCATGGGCTTTGCCACCGGCTCAGCCGTCGCTGACTGTTTAAAAGGTCGTTATGTCAACAACAGCCCCGAATCGATCAATTATCCGTTATCTGGTAAGTTAGAAGAGTGGCAGATGTTTTTTCATCTGCACGAACGTTTTCCAAAATTTGAATCACTGCGTGGCATTAAAACCGAACGCACTGAAAAACCAGAGGATGGCTTTTGGTTTGTAATCGCACAAACAAAGAATTCTAATGCACCACTTTCAAAAGGTGCTGCGATTGGAAAAATCAGGCTTTATGAAATACCAGAAGTTAAAAATGTAAAAATCAATTATCCTGCTGACGGACTACCACGCCGCTATACCTTCTGTCGCGAAGAGATGGCTGATGGTGTTGTTGGCGTACCACACGGTAAAGACACTCCTGAAATGCGCGGCATGGATGATCCTATCGATTGGTTTGAAAACAAAGCTAAATACATGAAATTTTTGGGTATGAATACCTATGCTAAAGATTTATTAGAATTTGGACACTGCCAAGGTTGGGAAACACATCCAGAGAAGGGCAATAATGAATGGTATTACCAATCGAGCCGACCAAAAACATGGCAAAACATCTTAAGTCGATTGGCAAAATACGATCTCTATGTCTTACCGATGTATGAATATGGCGGTAGCACCGGTCCAAATTCTTATGGCAAAGAACACGATTTTCTCAGCTTAAACGGCAATAAAGAATACACCCATATTAAATGGCTCGAAAAGAATTCACATGCCGATGTAACCGACCCACGCTGCTTAGCTGAACTCAAGAAAATTTTTGATCTCACTATCCTTCGCCATAAAGAAAAAGTGCCTTTTATTGGCGCATGGCTACGTCCTCGGCCCATGCAAATGCCAATGAATTTTAGCGATACAACACTTAAACGTTTCTCTGACGCACATAAACGCTCTACTGCCTATACACGTAAAGATCTACAAAACGATAAAGCACTCTTAAACAAATATTACACATGGTGGTTTAAACAACGCCAAGAACTCAACAATGCACTGTCCACCTACCTTAACAAAGAACTCGGTAAGTCTGTTGATGTCCTTTATACCTCGGATTCGAATGAGCCAGGGCAAGGTTTACCAAATCAAAGTTTAGTAACCGACAATCCAGATGTCTGGTCAGATATTATGCGCAATCGCGAAAAGCCTCACTTCATTCGCAGCTATGCTGATGTCGTTGCGAATAACTTACATGGTCAAGCATGTGCATCGCCAACATTTACCTGGGGTCAATATGAAATGCATCATGCAACACCGTGGGCTGATCCAGAAAATTATAAGGAACAGGCTGGTTCGTTACAAACGTTAACCTATCATCGCCTTTATAGTGTTTCTAATCCACAAACCTTCGATCAATATCGTGGAAAATCAGGCTTAGCAATTGTTCGTCACTATTCACTTAATGAAAATGAAATGGAAGCGAAACTCGGTTATTTTGTCTGTGATGTCGAACGTACTCGTTCTCACTGCATGCTCATGGAAGCTCGCGCATTAGCTTATGGCGATCCTCGTTATATCGGTTATTTAATCAGTAATACACTCACACGTGGTTTTCCACAATACGTACAAAATTTTAACGCAGCATTTCTCTCGCTTCCAGCAATTCCAAGCACCATTAATACAACAATGGTCAAAGATAAAGACATCGTTGTTCGCGAATACAAAACCGATGAACATGGAACCTATTATGCTATCATAAATGTAAGCTTGGCCGATAAAAAACATGTTGAGATACAAGTGCCTAATGGCGTCGTTAAAAATGCAGCGACTGACAAAGTCCTGCGCTTCAATGACAACACCTTACTTGCCAATCTCTACTCTGGCCAGGTTGTTACCCTACATATCAAATAGACTACGAATTGAACTAAGGCACAGCGAGCTTATGCTGTGCCTTAATGATTGGAATCGACCTCGGTAACGAACATTGCATCATTGCATGCATAGGCCAACAAGGACCCGTCACGCTCACAGCTGATGACGGGTCTTATTTTATTCCGAGTGTTGTTGCCGTAGATGACGATGGTCGCACATTGTGTGGGCGCGAAGCGCAAAGTTACTTATTAGATCACCCAGAAAACGGCGAAGCAAATTTTGTTAACGAACTTGGCAACGACGTCACCTATCAATTTGGTGGACGTCAATGGACACCAACGGACTGTATACAACAGCTGCTTCACCATTTAGCGCAACAAGCAAAAAATTATCTCGGAAAAGATAGTGATGCCTGCGTCATCGCTGTCCCTGCCTATTATCATGATGGTCAGCGACGATCCTTATTTGATGCTGCGCGAAATAATAATATTAAAATAAGTAGCCTCATTAACGAACCAGCCGCGATCGCCTTACGCTTCTGGTATGATGATGCCAACGAAGCAAAGACATTAATGGTTTTGGATTTTGGCGAACAAAAATTTGATGTTAGTATATTAGCTGTCCATAAGAATGGCTTCGAAATCCTTGCAACACATGGCCTAGAAAAAGTAGATTATCAACAATCAAGCACAGATAATTTTCAATCAATGAAGGCATCGTGCGATATTGCACTTAAAGATAGCAGTTTAAACAGTCAACAAATCGACGATATTCTCTGTGTCGGCTCAATCCAAGCATTCACCGACTATCGCGATTTATTCAATGATGAATTCGCCTGGGTATGCAAAACGCTAGCGCAAGCAGACCAAACAGTAGCTCAAGGAGCAGCCATTTACGCCACCATGCATCGCTCAATGCCAAAAGTCACGAGCGAAGCATCAAGCTCAGGTGGTTGTGCTAGCATCATTTTATGTGGCATAACAACATTATGTTTCTGTATCTGTTTATGGTTGACCTAAGATGCTGTTATCTGCCATAGACGCTTTTGTCTCCTTGTTTTTCCCAAATACCAAGAAACGACACTCGCTTGGCGAAGAGGCTCCTCGCTATCTTAAAAAACATGTTGCTTTTTATCGAAATCTGAGCGATGCAGATAAAATTCTTTTTGAGCAACGCATGCTGCTGTTTTTAAATTCTACCAACATTGTCGCAGAAGGCTGTGAGTTAGAAGAAGAGGACTGCTGGCTGGTTGCTGCTGCTGCCATTATTCCGGTGTGGAAGTTTCCCAATTGGCATTATGTCAACCTCACCACCGTATTTATTGTTCCTGAAATGTTTAACCAGCATCTACGTTTTGACACCGATGACGGACGCATTCAAGGAATGGTCGGCACTGGTGTTTATTCTGGGAAAATGTATCTGAGTAAAAAAGCCCTTCACTACGGGTTTTCCAATGACCAAGATAAACGCAATGTCGCTATTCATGAATTTGCTCATTTAATTGACATGGCTGATGGTGACTGTGATGGTCTGCCAGAAATTTTATTCGAATATGCCTTCACCATGCCCTGGTTCGACTTTATTAAACGCAAGACTCAAGACATTCATAAGGGTAAAAGCAATATTGATCCCTACGCAACGACCAATCAGCAAGAGTTCTTTGCTGTTGCAACGGAATATTTCTTTGAGGAACCAAAGATGCTACAGCGCAAGCATCCACAACTCTATGAAGCGCTATCAGAATTTTACAAGCAGGAAGCACATGAAATAGAAGAAACTATAAAAATTCGTCGTAAAGCTCCCTGCCCCTGTGGTAGTGGTAAAAAATATAAAAATTGCTGTGAGCCTGAAGACTAATGTTTGAGCCCACTTTAAAGCAGCTCGATGCCTTAGCACGCATGGAAACTTACATTGATGTCATGAATCCGCGCACGCTCTTTGATGACAAGAAAAGCTTTGAGGATTACTGGAAATTCATCTCAAATAAGTGCGACCAAAAAACAAAACTGCGAAAGGCCATCAGCGATGGCAAAACATCCCACGCTAAAATCAACAAACGTCGACAGAACAACAAACTAGAACACTATAATGACAAAGACACCTTACTGCGTTACGCCAAGAAATATCAAAAACGCTACCACCCCTCCACCGAAAAATTACGTCAACAACTGATTCTCAAATCAAATAATCCAGAATTGAGTACGCAAGTCGTTGCAGAATTTAATGACATCATCAATGACGACGCGCTTGCCTTAATGCGTGCTGAAGCGATGCGTGCCAAAGGGAAAAACGTTCAACATATCAAACAAAAGCTTGCGTTACGTGGCTTTAGCAAAGAAACCATCGGGCGCTGCATCCAAGCTATGCAAGACGAGCAGGGCAGTATCTGGGAACAAGATGCGCTGCATAAGAAAATTACCCAACTCAAGCGCAAAGGGCTTTCGCTGCAAGCTATTCGTCAGCAGTGCTGTGACACCAATGCTGATGCAGAGATTGTTGAAGACATGCTCGCTACGGTCTTTGGTAATGTCAGTGACAACGAAAATCTGCAGCGGCTCATTGATAAATTACAACGTAAAAACCTCGATCATGATAAAATGATCAGACAATTAATGAGCAAAGGCTTCCGTTACGACGACATCAAACGTACGCTTGATCAACAAAACCTAGAAGCCTAATTCGCCTTCTTCCGGTTTGACTGCATTGCCAGCAAGATTGACAGGCTTATAGCCACCACGAGCACGATAATAAATCAATAACAGGATAAATGCGATAGCCATGATTAACGGCAATACGGCGGCCATACGCAAGGTACTTCTGGCTGTTTTATTCAGTTCTTCTTTCAATGCAGGCAGTTCTTCTGCTTTGATTTCCTGAGTTAAAAATACATCTTTATTGATATAAGCATATTGCACCCCAAATAATTCCTCTGTACGATAAATGAGTTTATCTTTGCCATCATCTTTATAAGTGCGTTTTTCCTCTTTGATCTTTTCAACCAACGGTGCCTGATGTTTTATTATTGCCTGTGTATCGTAGCTATCTTGCACCGAACCTAAAAACGGATTGCCAAAAATACCAACTGTCAAAAGGCCCATTGCTGACACCGTATTAATAGTCATGGCACCACCTTTCGGATACTGCTCTGATACCAAGCCGAGCATGGTTCCCCAATAAAAAGTTTGACCAACTGCATAAAAGACGAAAGCGATCCACACCCAACCACCAACAGCCACTGATAATGCAAATAAGCCGATAATCGAGAAAACTGAACTCAATAACAATAAACCAACTGGCGACATGAACTTCAATGGTACACCGGCAAAGAAACGCAACACCATCATAATGCTAGCCGATAATACCAAAGCCCAACCCGCGTAATCTCCAAGCGTTGGGATCATAAGTTTCTTAATCCAACCGTCCGTGGCAATTTCCGCAGTGGCTAATGGAATCATAATGACACAGAGGAAGAAGAAGATCCATTTACCCAGCGACTTCACAGCAAATCCAAAAGCAACACCACCTACTATTCCAGTTAAAAGCGACATAAATAATCTGTTATCATCATTAAAAAATCCGATTTGATTTGAAAACTCATAAGTGATAAAGGTAATAGCCAGGAATGCCCCAAGACCGCCGAATTCCTCTAGCATCTCTTTCATCGAAACATTATTGTCAACACGTTCATCCTGTGGAAATTGTTTACACATGAAGAACATGACCGTGTAAGCAACAACTGGAACCAGTAAAAACCAAAACATTGTTTCGGTAGTAGCCCAGGTTTCATCAGCAGATTGGAACATCACAAGGTAAATAATACCACCTACTGCTAGTCCAGCTGGCCACGCTGCGTGCAATATATTAAGCATTTTAGTTTTTTGGTCGCGATAAATAGACGCACACAATGGGTTGATACATGCTTCAATAACTCCATGGCCAAGACCACCAATAAAACATGCATACCACATCGCATTAAAATCACTCGCACTTATCGTTAGAAATACTGAAACCGCTTGGCAGAAAAAAGCGATAAACATTGATATCTTATAACCTATTTTATCTATGAGTAAGCTGAACAGAATCATCATCACAGCAATTGGCCATAAACTTGCACCAAATAATTGTCCAGCTTCCTTCGAGCTAATAGAAAACTCACCTTCCCAAATATTCAATACCATCACACGAAAGGCAAAGCCCATGCCTGCGGCCAAAAGCGCCAAAAAAGACGCCCAAAATAATTTTTGTTTATCGCTGTCACTGATTGCTAGATGACTCGGTTGGGCTACAGCTTCGCTCATATCTCGGCTCCGTTGAAGGCGCCTAAATTAAAACATATTGCATAAATACAATTGTTTATTTGCTGATAAAGCGGATTGTGCCAATCGTTTCAAATCACGTAAAACTGGCTCTAATTCCTCGCCATAGCATTGTATTTCCGGTGTAGCTGACCAAATATCTGCAATCTCAGACAATTCAGCATCCCGAATTTCTATTAGGTCTTGCAGGAAAGTGCCGGGGATATGTATCAAAATACGCTGACCGGCATCCCACTCATGGATAATATCAAATCCATATTCCGTTGCGTAATCAATCTCAGGATCCCACTCTTCACCGTGCAGGATGGCCATCAGCCCACCTAACTCCATTTCAGTAATTTGGCCATAATAGGCCACATCAGAATCAGGTAAGCTGTTACGTTGATATGCCGCAGCTTCTTCAGCTGCGGCAATAAAAAAATCAGAAATGATCGCCATTAATAATTATTATTTTGCCTCAAGTTTAACTTCAAATCCCCAACCTTGGCGCTTTTGATATGTCTTGCCATCAATTTCATATTCCATCAATAGCGTAGCGTTGCCTTCTATATCAACACCCTTCAAAGATTTTTTAGCAGTAAACGTATCTTTTCCAGAATCGATAATGCCCTGGATTTGATCTTTCACATCAATCAATTTTCCCATGCCACGCGGTGGTTTAATATAAGCACGTAAGATCTTTATCTCTAAGCCGCCTTTCTTTGACGTACTTGACTTCTTGTCTGAAGAGGAGCCAAAGAGACCTGCATTTTCTTCATTGCTCTCTTTATTCAATTCATCTATGCGTGCTTGGATGGCTGTTGCACCTTCCAAGTCGCCTTTTTTCGTCACATTCTTCAACTCTTTTTCAAGAGCTTTAATGAGACTAGCCTTTTCACCCTTAAGCTCTTCTTTGACCTCTGAAATGACTTCAGCTACTTTTGCTTCGTAATTTTCTTTGGCCTTTTGAGCATCTTTGCCCAACTCTACTTCAGCAGCATTAAGACCGAAGGCACATAACATAATAACGAGGACTGGTAGACGCATTACTCTTCCCCCTCTTTTTCTTCAGGGATAAGACTCTCGGTATTATGCCAACCGATTTGTTTGGTAATATTTTTACCACCGTTAATCGTGTAACTTAAACTTAAACGAGCAAAACCGCGTACACCAGTTTCTTCGGACAGTAATTTATTTGGATTGATTTCGTAATTGCCTGCAGCCACATGTTTGCGAATAGTTTTGTCGACATAATATTTTTTCTCACGCATCCCGGCCGTCACAACTGCAGCAATAATTTTTATGCGATACGATTTTTTTTCTTCTTTCTCTTCCTCAACCACATCAGCCAAGTCACCAAACTCTTCTGCTAATGGATCTGACTTTTCGAGCTCATCAACAATTGCCTGAACGGCTGTCGCTTTCTTGAGGTCGCCACCTTTCATCACTGATTTTAATTCTTTGTTCAGTGCTTTTTCATATTTACCTTTTTCTTTGCTAATATCTTTATGAGCATCTTCCATAATTTCAGCGACCGCTTTGAGGTAGGCCGCCTCGGCTTTCTGAGCTCCGGCTGGCAACTCCGCTGCACTGATTATTGGCAAAAACACCATGCCTAAGATCAAGATTCGTAACATGAGATCTCTCCGTCTTGAACCCAAAGGCTATCCGCATCCACACACGGCAAAAGTCTTAATTCACCACAATTTGTATAGGGAATGAGTCAAAATCCCTCACTTTTCATCGGTATTTTTCAACAACGCGCTCAAAACCGCATCTATGCCGGGTCGCTCTGCATCATCCTTAAAACCAGCCATGCGCTGATAAATCGCTGCCGCTGCCTCATGAAAACCACCGGGCATGCCGGCAGCGGAAAAGGTTTCAGCAATTTCCTCCATCTCACCAGCAAAGCGCCACGCTTTTGCCGTCACATTTGATAGGCGCTTATGATGCGCAGAAGACTGCTCATTATTACCCCGATCCCAAATGGCTTCGAGCTCACTGCGCACACCCAGCGATTCGGCTGCGCCGACAACAGCACTGAGCATAGCTGTTTGTCCTTTAGTCCACGCAGCAAAACACATTTTTAATGCTGAAGCCTTACCAATTTCCTCACCGACTACTTGGGTGACCAGGTTTCCTTTTCCACACAGCTCAGCGCATCCTACTGCCAGCGCTCCTGATAAAGCCAAGATAGTTGAATCAGGTTGCCAAGCTGGCCCACCAATGATGCCACCATCGACCATGTCGACACCTGCATCAGCACAAAGCGATGCGATCCGTTGTGCTCGCTGTGGACTGATCGCATTGGCATCAAGATAAACACCCTGGAAGCCTGCTTGCATGACGGCCTGTGCTTGGTCTTCGGCTGCATGCGGTGGGCAAACGCTCACCACATATGTGCATGCAGCACATAAGGACGCCAAGCTTTCATGCGTCTGCAACTCTTGTGATTTCGCGCGCTCACAACTTAACTGACTTCGTCCCGCTGAGACCCAATGCACTCGGGCACCACTCGCTTTGATGCTCGCTGCTACACTGACGCCCATCGCTCCAGGATGTAAAATACCAACGTTTACGGGATTATTCATGTGCACCTGAAATAGCTTCTTGAATGCGATTTAATTTGGTCGCTGTTGGAAACATACTGATCAGGCTCAGATAAAAAATGACAACCGGTACCAATAACAATGCATTTAAACCCTGAACCGGCGTTCCACCAACGAAGAAAAAATAAAAAACGATGGCCATTAAAGCAGGTGCTTCAAAGGTAGCTATTTTTAATATAGTTAAGGTTTGATAGGTGCCAAAATTTAATTCGCCAGCAGCAATGCTTTGTTTAATGAGCTGCTGCATCATTACTTTCCCAGCAACAATACCTGACATGTAGCTCATAATGGTCACTCCAACGACCACAAAGATCATGATATCGGATTCTGGGTCATATTCCTTAACCCCAACCGCCACTGAAAAAACAACCATTATCATGGTGATACCCATGATAAAACCGAAGACGATAATCTGTAAGGCTCGTAAACGCGCTGGATCAAATGACATAACTCATGGCTCCGTTTCTTTTCACTCTTCCTCAGATATCAAACACACAAGTGACTTTTTTCTCAGCAAAGCCTTGTGATTCTAATAAAACTTTATAATACAGAGCTTCTCTCTACCACTACATCTCTTCTCATTAAGGATAATCTCATGAAACACCTCATTCTACTTGGTGCACTCATCATCTTCCTCGCTAGTTGCGGCGAGCCAGCGGCACCTGCCAATCCGCTTGCTGGTACTTGGAAAATAGACGCTGAAAAAACCATCGCTTGGTTAAAAACGGCGGTTAAAGATGAAAAAGAACTGCAGCGTGAAATAGACTGGGTCAAAAAGAAACAGACCGTGATCATTTTCAAAGACACGACCTATCAATTCCTTTTAAAACCTGAATCACCTAAGACCGACGTACCGTTTGATATGAAGGATACCGGTAACAATACATGGAAAGTAGGCTCTAAAAGCAGGCCTGAATCTGCAAAAACTTTTGGCTTACTCGATAACGGCCAAACCATGTATATGGAGCAAGATGTTAACGGCGAGCCCAGTCGTGACTATTATACCAAACAATGATTGTTTATTAATCAAATAAGCATTAGCAAAATTCACAGACATGGGTAATCTTCATACAGATTGCCCATGTCTGTTTTTATACCCAAGCAAAATCTGCATAGCCATACCATTCATTGTGGACATGCACAAGATTGTGCGACAACTGAAAACTATTTGCGTTTTGCTGGCGAAGAAAACCTCGATTACTTTGCAATTACTGAGCATGTTATTTTCCCAGAAGACGGCGAACGTGTTGATATCATTCGCCAAGAAGCCATCGAACA
>JANQLF010000092.1 GCA_028280785.1 Planctomycetota bacterium | reverse complement strand
ACTGCTGCAAACGATGGGCTGCCTGAATGAACGAAGACGAATTAGAATTATTAAAACGGTCTCGTCAGGGAGACATCGAAGCATGGAAATCATTAATTGATATTTATAGCGTTCGTTTAGCTGCTTATATTGGGGCGCGTTTACGCCGTCCAGAAATAGTGGATAAATTGGTGGCCGATACTGTTTATGTTGCCTGGAAACATTTACCAGAATTAGAAGAGGACAAAGATTTCCCTTCCTGGTTTAGAAAAATGGGCGGTAGTGTGACGATGCGTTGGTATAAACGCAATCACGGCGAAGGCATTTCCGGCGACTTTCCAATTCAACGCGTGAGTGAAGTTGATCAAGCTGAAGAATTAGCAGCTTTGGATAAAGCACTGGGCAAAATGCCTGAAAAACAGCGCATGGCGCTTGAGCAGCGGTTTCGTGCTGGATTGCAGGGCGAGGCCTTAGCGGAAGTATTGCATGCATCGGTCGAAGATGCGGAAATGTTGGTCGAAGAGAGCTTGAAGCATCTCCATAAATTCCTCAACAAATAGCATGCTCAAACTGAGTTCGGCCCTTTTTTGTTTATGTTTATTTCTCGTTGGTGTACATGCCCAAGAATTACCGGCGCGTGTCCTTGAATTATATAAGCAAGGCAAAACGGAACAGGCAATAATTTTATTCAAAACCATTGAAGATAAACGTAGTCATTTGTGCCAATGGTTGGACATTCGTTTGGCTATTGATGTGCAAAATTGGAAGCATGTCGACACTTTAGTGGAAGATCTGATAAAAGGTGAAGGGGATTTGCCTAAGCACCAATGGAATGGCGCATTGGCCCAGGCAATTGGTGAATATTATTTTCATAATAAAAATAATGAATCTGCAAAAAAATGGTTTGAATTAGCGATTAAATTTGGCGGATCAGGCACTCAAGACGATAAGATTTTATTTTCTTTGATGCATGTTGCGCACCAGCAATCACAGTCATTAGTAGCTCAGCGCTATGCTCGATTAATCTGGTATTCATTCAAAGGATCTCCTTATCGATTTAAGGCTGGTCTGTATTACGTTCAGGCGATTCAGAACACTGCGGCTGCTGAAGCGAGAAGTGTTTTAAGTGACATGAGGTTGCACAGCGGCAGCGACACAGCGGTTTATGAGCAGGCATCTATCTTATTAATTCAATTATTAATAGAATCTAAGCCCGGTCAGGCTTCCCGTGTTGCTTTGGAGTCAATGAAGCGACTCGGTGCAGATGCGAGTGATGTGCTTAAAATATGGCATGCGCTTAGTGCAATGCGTATAGATCCAAAGCGGGGGCAGACCTTAGTTGAGCAATTGCCCATTGAACGTTATCCACAATACGCTGCCTACCTTCAGCAATTTAAGCAAAGTGCTGGGATGCAGATTGCTCAAAAACTTGCGTTAGCTCGTCAGCATTTTGATGGAGAACGGCACGAGCAGGTCTTGCAGGTTCTGGGTGATATGTGGCGATATAATCAAGATGCCTTGGAACTATGTATTGGTGCAGGATTATTGCCTAGCCAAATGATGAGCCATAAGGAGGTGCCCAGCGCAACTGTGCTGCACATATACGCAGCAGCGCCTCAATACGAACCGAGCTTTGACCGCATGGCATTGATAGAGCGTTCGCTGAAAACAGTGGACGCTAAGGCGTTGAAGAATGCTGCGGATATCTCGCTTATTGTTCTGGGGATAGATCTTAAGATTTTGTCAAATAATGACTTACAGGCTCTTCTTAGGAGCTTGGCGAAACGCAAGATAAAGCATGAGGCCTTAGGCATGTTGTTGTGTCGCATAGCGCAAGAAGCTCATCAGCAAGGCAGCGGACACGTGCGTCAGCATTGGCAAGACGCCTTATTGTATTTGCCAAGTGAGCATGCTTGGTTTGCTACCTGTGCTGAGCAATTTGCGTTATTAACATTACGCCCTGTGCCTCCAGGAAAGGTAGTTGCGTCGCTTGGGCCAGCTGAGGTCAAGAACCTCGAGTTCTTGGTCAGTTCTTTATCAGATGTGGCATGGAGAGGTAGTGATGAAGCGAATTTACGCTGCCGATATCTGCTCAGCCAGGCATTGAGTCAGCTGGGGAAGGTGGTTGAAGCCCGAATTTGTTTCAAAAGTCTACATGAAAATGCTAATAATGAGCGTAAGGTAAGAATTGACAGAGCTTTGCGCTATTTGGCTGAGCATGAAAGCCGTCAATGAATAATTAGCCTGAAATGAAGGGTGCCTCAAGCTGTGATATGCCACGTAAGCCAATTGATACATGGGACTTGATTGTTCGTGCTAGCCTTGCCATAAGATTCGCAGCCGCTATGGTCCTGGACTTGTGGAGATATCCATTGCAAATTAAGACTGTTCAAACTGCAATGCTCTGCGACTTGGGCAAACAGGAGAGATTCGCTTGATTATTATCAATGTTCTTCCGCCCGAATATCGGCGCCGCGACATAGGTGTAAATCCAATCACCTTGTCGATTGGTGGCGCAGCTTTGGTGAATTTTTTCATCTTATTAATTTGGGCATATATTGCTTTTTTGAGCATTCCGCATGCCGAAACCATCAAAGAGCGTTTAACCAATGATCGAGCCACTGCCGAGAAAAAGGCAAAAGAGGTCGATGAGGTTGTTAAGCAAATTGAAGAGCAGCTTCAGGTACGTAAGGTACTGGTAGACTTGTTGAACAAAAAAGTTTACTGGGCTAAAACTATCAATGATTTTGTAACGGTACTTACCGACCCAAGTAATCGACTTAACACGGGTGGCTTTGAGGTCTCCATTGAGAGCTTTAGCATTGCAGAGGCTAAAACTGAAGGTGTTGCAGCACGTGGTAAGAAAAAGTCAGTTACGCCAACTGGCCGTACTTTTGACGTGACTTGGACTCCTCAAATTATGTCGACCAACGCCATGAAGATGAATGCTAATATTAGAACATTCTTTGACGTATTTGAGCAAAGTGAATTTTGGACAGAACACAGTTTTTCAGATCAGCCTGATAAGACGTATCCAGGTGCCCGTGTTGAGGTGAAAGATGAGCTTGGTCGCAGTGTCGCCATGTTCCCATTGGTATGGAAGCGCTACGTCCCATTGAAGAATTCTGATAATCTTGTGGCGAAGAAGGGAGCGGCTAAGTAATGGCAGCTTTAGACTCCTTTAACGCATTACCAATGAATCAAAAAGTAGGCATTATTGCTGGCGCTGGTGTATTGATTGCTGCAGTGTTGATTTACATGCTCTACAACGATCTTGGGAAATTAGGGCCTGACCGTGACAACCTGTTTTCGTTTATGTTGAGAGATACGGGTACTGGTTTGTGGAATGAAATAGGAACATTAGAACAAGAGATCGATAAATTTAATAAAAAAGCGGCTACACTTGATGCTAAAAAAGCTGAGTTAGCACAAATTACTGAAGAGATCGAAGAAGCACGCCAGAAATTGCCAGCTGCTCGTGAGAAAAGTAAGATCGGTAAAGAATTGGGTGCTTTTGCAGTAGATGTAACTAACGAAAACTTGGGTTACATCGCCGTCGAAAGCATTACCATCCAAGAGAAATCTAAAACGCCTGCTCGTGGCCGACGTAAAAAGAAATCATCTGGCCCAGAGCCGCAAAGTATCACCTTTGTCTGTCAAGTGAGTACAGATATAGAAGGATTGATTGCGTTTATCAACAAAGTTGAGCGAAGTGATAAGGGTAAAAATAGTAAGCGCTTCATGACTGTAGATGGCATTGAAGTCGCCCCGGGATCTGTTGAGGCTAGTTTAGAAGAAGAACAAGCGCCTGCGTTGGAACATGCCTATCATCGAGCGCGTATTGATATCATTACCTGGGTGTTGCCATGAAGCATATACTATGTGTTGTTGGTCTCTTGGTGCTTTGTTCTGTGCTTAATGCTGCAGAGACAAAACCGAAAAATCCAAAAGACCCTAAAGAGACTAAGACTGATGCTGCTGAAGAGAAAACCTCTGCTGCAGAAAGCTTTGTTTTCACGCGAGTCGAGCGCCGTGATCCATTTTATAGCGCGATTGCTACCGTTGAGGCGAAAAAAGCTGTTGAGAACTTCCGCCTTGAGCAAATGAATGATGATGAAAAGCAAGAAAATAAAGAATTAGAACCAGCAAAAGGACCTGAAACTGATCCGACTTTGGATCCAGTACGTAATGCGCTTGCTGCAGCACGTTATCGCGGCAAACGTGCGTCTTTAGCTTTATTGGATGGTAATTGGGATATCACTATTTCTGAAACTGATGAAGGCCTCAACGCCTTGCGCAAGATAAAAGTTCCACCTCAATTTGTTAAAGAGGTGAATGCGGTAGTGCTACAACTGAATGGCTTGCGTAATACAGCGCAGGAAGCGAAATTAAATGAAGAAGCAGAGGCGAAGTTCAACGCCTTGAAGTTGGAAGTGCAGGGCATCATGTGGTCGGCTGATAAACGCTCTATGGCGATTATTAGTGGTGAGGCGTATTTCGTTCAAGACAAAATTGGCGAGAACGAAGATGCGGTCACGATTGTAAATATCGACCCAAACCGTGTAGATTTTATGATTAACCATCAACGTAAACGTTTTGAGTTTAAACGTTACATTAATAATTAGGTAAAGGCCACATATGACCAACCTACTGAAACGATCACAACTATTTTTAATTGGAGCGCTGCTTTGTGTAGCGAGCGCACAGTTAGATGCAGCGGCTACCAGCGGTGGTGCGAGCGCTCATCAACTGATCAATATTGAGACCAATGAAAAGCCACTTGATATTGTACTGCAATGGATCAGCCGTCGCGCTGGTGTGAACATTGTGTGCAATGAAGCAGACCAGCCACTGGTCACCATTCGTTTGGTGAATGTAACGTGGCAAGAAGGTATCGAGCAAATTGCTGCTCGTTATGACATGGTCTTAGAGAAGAAAAGTGAGCGTATTTGGGAATTAAGCCGTCCGCCTCGCGTGCGCATGAAATTCCAAGATGCACAATTAACAGTAGTTCTTCAGTCCTTGGCCAACCAAGCTAATGTAAATATTGTTATTAGTGATGACGTGGATAGCGGTCGCCGTTTAACCATGACTTTAAATGGTGTTCCATGGAAAGAAGCCTTGAACGTAATTGTTCGCGCAACTGGTTACACCTTTATTGAGCATAACTACAATATCATCCGTGTGGTTTCAAAAGAAAATGTTCAAAAAGATTTACAAACGCGTATCTATGCGTTGAACTACACTGATGGTGCTGAAGTAGTTAATAGCATCGCTGTTGCGCTGAGTGAGGATGGCAAGGTGGTTCATGATGTGCGCACCAATACCTTGATCATTACCGACACACCAGATCACTTAGAATCAACCATGTCTTTGTTGACTAGTTTGGATCAACGCACACGTGAAGTTCAAATCGATGTCAAATTTGTTGAGTACAACACCACTGATGCTGAGCGTATTGGATTTACCAACCTTGGTATTAATGCTGACATTGGAAATGTTGGTGTGCTGGATGCCCAATTCTTCCCATTTGCAGCAACCAACCCTGGCTTAGCAACTTCGGTTACTCGGGCAAATGCGGGTCCATCTGGAACAGCTCATAATTTAACCAATTTAACATTCGAAGCTTTGCAAACACTTAATAGTACTGAAGTGCTACAGGCACCATCTATTTTGACATTAAATAACTCTGAAGCTCGTATTAAAGTTGGTAACATCATCCGCTTCGCAGCGCAAGAAACGACTGCTGTTGACGGTGTAACGGTTACCTCACTTTCAGAGGCAAGTACTTCACCTGTTGAAGATGGTATCGAAATTACCGTAACACCACATATTACTACTGATGGCTTTATTTCTATCGAATTAAAAGCAAATGATAAAATCGTAACACTTCAAGAATTTACCGTTGCGGCAGAATCTATCGTTCTTCCACAAACTGGTTTGAAAGAAGTTGATACGAAAATCATGGTTGGCGATGGTAATACAGCAATTCTTGGTGGTATCTTGTCTAACCAAACCAATGAAGACCACCGTCAAATTCCAGTACTTGGTAGTTTACCTGGTATTGGTTGGTTATTCCGCGCTCGCGACGATTCCGTTACGCAGCGTAATACAACGATGTTCATTACAGCAACCATTGTCAAAATGGATGAAATGGATGAGTTGGAATTCTCAAAACTGCGCCTCAAAGAGCGTTTGTCAGGTCTTAAGCTGACACCAGAAGAAGGCGAAGACGTTCAGTCAGTTGGTGAGTTAAGCAACTAAAATTGGGCGTAATTTAATAATTATAACAGCCTCCCTCGATTAGAGGGGGGCTGTCCTATTGTTTCAGGAAAATAAAATGGCTACAAATATTTTAATGAATGTGCTCGATGAGCGAGAGCTGCGTGTTGCAGTAATAAAAAATAGCAAGTTGGAAACGGTTTTTTATGAGCGTATGGGCGATGGGCAGCAGTTAGGCAACGTCTATAAGGCACGTGTTGCGAATATTGAACCGAGCCTCGATGCGGCATTTCTAGAATTGGGTTCAGGTAAGAATGGTTTTTTACATGTAGATGAAATTCGGCATGGTAAGGATAAAAATTTACGCATTGAACAACTGCTAAAAGTTGGTGATGAATTATTAGTTCAGATAACCAAAGAGTCGATTAAAGATAAAGGTCCGTGTCTAACGACGTACCTCAGTTTACCTGGGCGTTATTTGGTGCTCATGGCATCAGAGGATAAGCGTGCGATATCTCGTAGAATAGCCGATGCTATCGAGCGTAAGCGGTTGAAAAATATTTTAGAAGGTTTTGAAGCGCCAAATGGTTTTGGTTATATTGTGCGCACCGCTTGTGAGGGCCGTCTTGAAGAGGAGATTCGTTTAGATTACGAATATTTACGACGCCTGTGGAATGAAATTGACCAGCGTTGGCAAAAAAGAAAAGCCCCATGCTGTGTTTATCAAGATGCAAATGTGGTTGTTCGGACCCTGCGCGATGTAGCAAGTATTGATGTCGAGTCGGTTGTGGTTGATGATGAAGATCTCTATGACGAAACGCGTGCGTTTGCTCAAGTGTTGATGCCAGAATTAGCAAGCAGTATTCAATTACATCGCGATGAGTTGCCGTTATTTGCCTATTATGGTGTTGAGGACCGTTTGGCGACCATGCTCGACAGAAAAGTCGAAATGCCATCTGGTGGAAACATTGTCATTGAGCAAACCGAAGCCTTAGTCTCTATAGATGTAAATAGTGCGCGTAATAGAGAGGCTTCCAATGTCGAAGACACTGCGCTCTTAACGAATCTTGAAGCAGTCAGGACAATCGCTGAGCAGCTTATTCTCAGAGACTTGGGTGGCTTGGTCATTATCGATTTTATCGATATGGAAAACCGAGAGCATCAACGTTTAGTGCAATTATCGTTGCGTAAAGAATTGCTAAATGATAAGGCTAAGACACAAGTCGCCTTAATGTCGAGATTTGGTTTGGTTGAAATGACGCGTCAACGTACACGCCCAAGTCATAAAATGGTTTCATTGCATGAGTGCCCACACTGCGTTGGTACTGGTGTGATAAAAACAGCGGAAACCGTTGAAATTGAATGTATGCGTGCGGTTCGTCGAGCGGTGATTGAGAAGCCACTTGAACGGATGGAGGTGATCTTGGCACCTGATTTAGCCATCGCTGTCCTTAACAATAGGCGTTCTGAAGTAACGGCTCTTGAAGAACGTTACAACACCAAGATTAACTTTGTTGGCGATGCCTTGATCAAGGATCGTAGTTTCCGCCTAGTGCCGACTCCACGAAGAGGCAAACGTAAGGCTCAAGAGGCAAGCGCCGTCCGTCCTAGCATGATTGCACCCATGTTGGATGAACAGGTGCGTATTGCCCAAGAAGCTCGAGCGATGATGGATAAGACTCCTGCACAGCTTGAGAAAGAGATCTATGCCATAACAGAAGGTCTCCAGTCTGATCAGGCAGAAACTGCGGCAGCACCTCAGCCTCAGTCTGT
>JANQLF010000161.1 GCA_028280785.1 Planctomycetota bacterium | reverse complement strand
CACATGCGTAAAGCGGGTTCCTATAAAGACCAGATAAAGGCTGCGTTTGAAGCGTCAGAATAAGTTGCACTAGAGGCTTCCACAGGCGGTTGGAACGGTAATCACGAGCTCTATACTCCGTACTGGAGTCACCATATGAGCTTTGTTGGTCCGGAACACACATCAGTTGATTGGCAATTAAACGAGTCGGGTATAGCTGTTTGGTCTATAGGGGCCCAAGAACAACACGGTCATCATTTACCTTTAGAAACAGATACCTTGCAAGCTCAATACTTTGCGCGCTATGCTGCCGAGACACTTGGTGCCTGCCTGCTACCAGGTTTACCATATGGTACTTCCTTGGAGCATGCTGGATTTCGTGGTTCCATTACCTTGACGCCAGATTTGTTAATGGCATTAACTCGACAAATGGCCGATGAATTAGAGGCGCAATCTTTTACACGTTTAATTATAGTTAATGGTCATGGTGGAAATTTTTCTCTGTTTCCTGCTGTTAGAGAAATAAACAGGCAAGATCGTAATATAAAAATCATCATTGCTTGCCCATGGGAATTTAGGGATCGTTCTAAAAAAGAAGTGCCTGAAATTCACGCAGGGGAAACTGAGACTTCAATAATGATTGCTATGGGAGCCCCTGTAGGAGACGAGCGCATTGACAGCGATCCGTTTGAGGTGGGTGCAAAACAATCAGACCTCAATCACTTTGGTGTTGGTCGAGTGAGTAAAGCGGGTACTTGGGGTTATCCAAGTAAAGCAACAAAGGCTAAGGGACAGAAATATATTAAGAATGTTAAAAAGAATATGATCGCCTACATCAAAGAGCGTCTCGCCATATTAGATGAGGACCCACGCTATGGTGGATCAGGTCCTGTGGCTTTACGTCCAATGAAAGCTGATGATCTGCCTTTTGGATTAAGTCTAAGTCGAGTAGCCAATTGGAATCAAATGATGGCCGATTGGCAATTATACTTTCAGGCAAGCAATGGAAATAGTTTCATAGCGATGCATAACGGTAAAAAGGTTGGTACAGTTACCTCTATT
Source organism: Planctomycetota bacterium (assembly GCA_028280785.1). Lineage (GTDB taxonomy): Bacteria > Planctomycetota > UBA11346 > UBA11346 > UBA11346 > JANQLF01. The sequence goes on along the minus strand of JANQLF010000161.1, from coordinate 14,469 downwards.
ACCTATCAAAATAAATTCTCATGGGTTGGTATGGTTTTAGTTGACCCAAATATTCGTCGCTGTGGTGTTGGTACGACTTTACTCAATAAAGCGATTGATGTGTGTAAAGAAATGGGTCCTGTCGTTTTGGATGCAACACCTGAGGGTCGAAAGCTCTATTCAACGCTTGGATTTAAAGATGACATCTATCTTTCGCGCATGGTCGTCGATGCGACGACCCAAGCTTTGCCGAAGCCTACAATTGCATGCGAGAAGATGAGAGCGACTAATTTATCTCACGTAATTGCCTATGATGAGAAGATATTCGGAGCCAATCGCGGTGATGTATTGACTCACTTATTTAATACTGCCAAGCGATACGCCTTCATTTATAAAAAAGCTGGAAAAGTGTGTGGTTACTGCATGGGCCGGACCGGTCATGAATTTGAGCAAGTCGGACCTATTGTAGCAGACAATGATGAAATAGCCCAGTCATTATTATTAACGGCCCTGACCAATTCGCGGCGTAAATCGGTGCTGGTTGATTGCTTTGACGATAAAGACGATTTTTACCAATTGTTAGAAAGTCTCGGGTTTGAACAACAGCGCCCATTTATCCGTATGTTTTTAGGTAAAAAGCCAAAGTCGATTAATAATGACAAGCAATACGCGATATTTGGACCTGAACTTGGCTAAGCAATATCGCGATTAAAACCCCAGTGCCACCATTCTGGTAGGTAGGGCTCAAATGCCGCAAATTCCATGGCATTGATAAGCATGCGTCGATTGGCTTGGATTTCTTTTTCTGCGTCTTCGACATTGCGCATTTCGTAAAATAACAGTCGGCATTCTTCAACTTTACCATCAGCCAAAAACGCACCCATGTTCAATTGCTCGCCTTCGGCATTAATTATACTTAGGTCTACGGCGCCACCGTAACGATGCTTATCAAATCGGGGAATTATCCGATCATTTGGTGACATAACGTCGAGTTGCTCGTCCAGGTATTCAGTAGACCAATTGGGGTTTTCCTTGCTCAAGTAATCTTTGTTCCATTGGTGAATGAGCTGCTGTTCTTCCCAGGAACGATAGCAGTCTAGAATAACAAAGTTATATCCAGCAGGGAGTTGTTCTTTTGCCTTTGAGAGGGCATCGGCTACCGCCGGACGAGCAAAGCAGCGATCTTCTTTGCAAATCCCTTTAGTGAATAATGAGCGTTTTATTTCAAACCCATAGTCGACTAAATTCACCATGCTTTTGGGTAATTCTTGCTCCCAGTGGAGCCAAAACGCTTCTTGATCCATCTTACTTGCCGATTGACTTTTTATGCTCGAGTAAGGCGGGAATTAATGGTGCAGCGCCTTCACGAATAACATCACTCACAGGGAGCCCGACTTCTTCGAAAACTCGCTTCTTTTCAGCCTCATAGAACTCATCTGTTTCACCGCGACTATTCATAGCAATGCCAATAACTTTGCACGGATGAACAGGATTACAGATTCCTTCGTATAGTTCAATAAATTTGCTAAGACTCGGTATGTCGATGTCGGTATTAACGAATTTGTTGCGATGGGTGGCATAGCAGAGTATCAGTGAATCTGGCATGCAACCGTGTAGAATACCTAAGGTAACTGGTGAGTAGAGGGGCTGGATGATACTACCTTGACCTTCGATGAGCATGATATCGTGGTCCTGATGTTGACGCACTAATTCTTCACCGGCGCCATTTAAGAAATCACCGACGATACAATCCATGGGTAAACCAGAGCCAGTGATCATTATACCGGTTTGACCAGTTGCGACGAAGGCACTGTCATGACCCTGTGCATTCAACTCTTTGTCGATTTCCAAGCTTGAAACCATTTTACCAATTGCGCAGTCATGACCAACGGTATGCACACGATAACAAGTTTCGTTTATACCTTGGCGTGTGGCAACTTGTTTGAAGTTGTTTTTACGAATATCTTCAATGCGTACATTGTTTTTTTCGGCAAGCGTAGCGAACTCTTCGTCATCACTCAGAAATTCATGAAGGCCGCTGATGATATGCATGCCATTATTGAGCGCTTGGCAAATGACGGCTCGCCATGAAGGGGGCAGCTTTCCGCCAGCAGGGGCAATCCCAATAAGCAAAGAGCCTGGATTCTCGACTTCATCAATATTCGCAACGACTGGTATGTCTCCACCGCAATTAAACAGCTCTTGGCTGGTTTTACCCGCTTCCGTTGAGTCTAAGATCGCTAGGACTTCTTCGGTATTGTATCGAATAACGCTGACGGCCGTCTTACCACGGTGGTCGTTACTGTTGCCTTCGGTTAGAATAACCATGCGACGATTTTCACTCATGATCTGCCTCTCTTATTGATGACGCGACAAGCTAGAACAAAAGCAGCCAGGTTCAACCCTGGTTAATGCAAGTTAATACGCTTTTTTACAGTGCATAAATGCTGAACAGATTTGTATCTCCTCATAAATGTGGTAGTTTGAAGGGTGCACCTAGAGAGTATTTCGTGCGAAAGGGAGCTCCTATGAATTGGTCATTGCCACTGTCGGATCCAGAGTCTATTGGTTTATCAAAAGAAAGTCTCGATCGTTTAGACGAACGGATGGCCGGATTCGTCGACTCAGGGCATACCGCAGGCATCATTACGCTTATAGCACGACATGGTAAAATAGGGCATGTGAAGTGCCACGGTATGCAAGACATGGAACAACATCGACACATGCAGTTAGATACCTTGTTTCGGATGTATTCGAATACCAAAGTGGTATGTGCGGTCGCAGTATTAATTTTGTACGAACAAGGTTTGATCCAATTAGAAGACCCGGTTTCCAAATACCTACCTGCATTTGATTCCGTATTTATAGAAGAAGATGGTAAACAGCGCCCGCCTAAACGAGCTGTAACTTTGCATGATCTCATGGTGCATATCGGTGGACTGAGTTATGATCTCGTACACCACGCAAGGCGTGAGCGATGGTCTCACGATAAATTTATTGAAGAATTCGTTAAGTGCCCGCTGATCTGCGAGCCCGGTGAACAGTGGAACTATAGCGCGTCCCATGATGTACTTGGGATAGTCATAGAGAAAGTTACGGGGTTTACGTTGTCGGAGTTTTTAAATACCCATATATTCGAACCATTACAGATGTACGATACAACGTGGTTTGTGGATGAAAAACGCAAAGAGCGTTTCGGGCCTGTTTATCGACCTGACGAGAATGGGAATTTAAAGCCAGACACTGAGCTCAATGCTGATATTTTCCTGCAAGAACCAACGTTCTTCAGTTTGGGTGGTGGCTTAGTGAGTACCGCAAGCGATTATATAACCTTTGCCCAGATGCTGTTAAATGGTGGAACCTTTGGAGATAAACGCATTTTATCGCGTAAAAGTATTGATTTAATGACCAGTGACCATTTACCACCCGGGCATCCGGATATTGATATTAATAAAGAACGTTACGGACTTTGTGTTGAGGTGCTTACCGATTTAGGACGAACACAACGGCTTGGGTCTGTCGGTGAATTTGGATGGGGTGGTGCAGCATCGACCCAGGTTTGGATCGATCCACAAGAAGACATGGTCGCATTAATTTTGATGCAATTATTTGGCGGAACGGCCCCAATACTCAGGACCTTCCGCACTATGTCTTGTCAGGCTATTCTTTAGGTTCACGAGGTGCTAGATCACTTTCGTCGCAAGAGATAAAGGTTTGTTCTCCGCGTTTACCGACAATAACAGACGGTTTTTCCATGTCTTTGGCACGGTTAAGCGTCCAATTATCTGTTTGACCTCCAACGTTGACAACTACAGAAGCTCCTGAATCAGTTTCGGAAATTTTGACCGTTGGCTTCTTATTCCAGACATCGAAGACCGTTGCAGTCGTCCAATTCTGCGCAGTTGATTTGATGAGTATTTGTTTGTAGCCAAGAATCTTCTTTTTCGCTTCAGATAACGAATCAATTATTTCCGTGCTATGACCTTGAGTACTTGCGAAGGTAAATGGGAGTACGTCGCCGTCTTCTGCGATCGTAAAATTATTATTATCGATAATGTTGGCAGCCATGCCTTGCCAGCGGAATTCCAAATTGTTACTTTTATCGGCTTGTACGTCATCAATAACCAAAACATATTCACCAGGTAACCAGGCAACGCTACGTCGAAAGCGTTTGATATCTTCGTAACAATTTCCGGCTTCACCTTCACAAATAACTTTGCCGTTATCGTCCTTGTACGTTGTCGTGTATGACAGTTTCGTGAGATCAACACCTTTTGGTGGTTGGGTCCAAGTTCCGCCTTTTGAAGCAACTTGCCCTTTATTGTTAACAATAAGCGTGTTGTGATCCTGCGTTTTCTTTTTGGTAGAATAACCATCTGGTTTCAAAAATACTTTACCACGTGCAAAAAGAATGATTTCATTAGCATCCGGATCGTCATGGGCAATGTTAACATATTTAAAGTTATTTTGATTTCTGAATTTATTAAGATCGTATCCACCATAAGGCCCACATTTCAACATCATGCTAGCGCACGTATCGGTCAAATCCCAACTATCGCGCATAAAGGAAAGGCCCATGTCTTCGAAGAGTTTATTTTTAGGGAGCTTTTTGTAATCGCCGCCATTTAAGGAAGAGTCATACCAAACCAATCCAAACCAACCGAAATCAAAAGAATTTGGATGCATCTTCATGAATGCATTAAGGAAGTTTTGTGCTTGTTTGTCTTGGTGAGCGCGTGCACAGAAAAAGAATGCATGATTGTATCCACCGACCGCTCCTTCACCGGAATCACCGTAGGCAAAGGTTTTATTGAGACCTTGGGTCATCGTATAGATGCGGAAATACGGGAAGTTTTTAAACGCAGAGTGCTTTTGATAGTTAGTGCCAAGGCAGCGGTCAGCAGCATCCGTGAATAGCGATAAATGGGTTAAGCCAAAAACAAGGTAAGAGGGGGATTCATGGCTAGTGCCGTCTTTTGGAAGCCATTTATTCACGTAATCCATATCCTCTTTACATTTTTCAAGGATCCACTGGTAATCATTTTCACCATTTACGTCATCAGCAGCAGCAAGAGTCGCTAATACCATGCCAGCATTGCGGTGCCAACGGTGATTATTAGCGGGGTCACCTTGCCAATATTGAGTAGATTTTGCTAAGCCCATGTGGCCGTGATAATATTGACGCCGCGCCATAAGCAGGAGTTTTTTGCGCGCTTTTTCACGAAAGGTTTCTTCCAATTCGTGGTAGAGGATGTCGTAGGCGAGTGCAACGCCAATCATGATATTTGCAGAACTCATGCCGCAGTCGAACTCGCTTCCTTCTTCCCATTGTTCTAACTCAATGAAAAACTTGAAGAATTCTTTTGCTTGGGCGAGTGATTTTGGGTCTTCAGTGACAACCCAATGCATGCAAATTGTTGGAAGTCGCCATAATCCCTGTCGTTGGCCATCGGTGGCATCGTTAAGGAATTTGGTGTGATTCGGCTTTTTGCAGCTCGGGATATAATTAACTACTCGGTCGAAAAATGTTTTACCAGCTCCGTTTGCTAATTCTCTTATTTTGGGGATGTCTTCTTCGGTAAATAACAGACGGGGATGTTTGCCTTTCAGAGCATCTACAATTTCTACCGTTTTAGCTATTTCCGGGTCTTTTTCAGGATACAGTGGTGGTACTTCAACAGGTTTTAATTCGCTGCCTAGCTTGTAAGTAATATTGTCCACCCAAAATTCATGCTTACCACCTTTGCTGTCACCCGTGAAAAATATACCTTTAATACCATCAAATTTTATTTTTTTGGTGTCAAGGCGAGATATGACCTTGTCATTTAAAGCGATGCTCAAATCTCTTTTGTCGGAAACTGTAAAGGTCCATTTGTTCCATGTAGAACTACGTTGCGTGCCAACATATTGAATACCACTAAATGGGGTAGAACCGTTCTTAGTTGGATTGTAATTGGAGAAGGTGTAGGTGCCGTCACCGGCTAAATATTTTGCGTAAAAAACACCCATGCTCATTACTTGGCCTTTTTGATCCATTACTCCGAAGTGAGGTCCAGTATGATATTTTTTGGGGTTATCAATTTTATGATGTGCCTCTTTGGTATAAAAGGTGACCGAACCACTGTGAATGTTAGTGCTGAGTGCTACTTTGAATGAGGCCGATGCTGATATTTTAATGGCTCCAGCACTTTTCTCGTTTTGTTTAGTAGTTGCATCAATGGAGCTGTTCTTGCCATTTTTTATGACCTCGTTGTTACTGAGCTCAGCGGAGGCTAGTAATCCTAGAATGCATATAAGGAGTAAAGACGTAAGTGATTTGTATAACATAAGTTGTATATCCTATACTGGTTTGATAACCCGTGTTATCATGTAACGGTATTGAAGCGATCCTGTGACTATTTCTCGGCTAGGTCCTGTCGATCTTCGTATTGTCTGGCCCCAAGGTTACCATAGCGATGGTAGTCCTGACTGAGAGATTGCTCCAGTAAGTAGAATAAACCATCTATGCGGCCATGTAGGCATGCTTGCCGTGATTCGATATGACAATGATACTGATTGCATCTGGTCTGTAATGCAAGATTAGGCCTTTCAGCACCGATCCAACGGAGACGTTGGCAATCTCCATTGCTAATTCTTTTCAATAATTCGTTTTCATTTTCGACGACGCATTCAATATTGTATGCCCAACTCTGAGTTGCTTCATGAATTATTTGGATGTGATCAGTGCCAATGTCATCATCAATGCTAATGCAGCAGTGGATGTCTAGACTAATGATGCATAAGAGTGCATAAAGCAACTGCTCTATATCCTGTTCACTTTGATAACGTATGACGAGATTTTGAACTGGTTTATAGTAGCGGAAATTATCCTGGCCAATGAGTCGAACGTGGTCGTGTTGCTTTTTAAATTCTGTTTGTGACCAATACAGATAACTTTCAGCTGCCTGTCGAAGATTACCATGATTTAATTTTGGAAATCGAGGTTGCAGGAATGTGAGCAGTTCATTTATTTTGTTATCCTGCTCACGACGATCGAAATTTTCACCGGAACTCTGACTAAACTTCAGGAATTGAGTTAGATAATTGGGGCCACCAGCTTTCATGCCTGGGCCAAAGGAAGACGCTTTGATGCCACCAAATGGTTGACGTAAGACAATAGCCCCAGTTATGGCCCGATTGATGTATAGGTTGCCGGCTTGAATACGCTCTTTCCATATTGCCTGCTCGCGATCATCCAAACTTTGCAGGCCAGATGTTAGGCCATATGCACTGTCATTAACAATATCGATTGCCTGATTGAGTGTCTTAACAGATAGAACTGACAGCACTGGTCCAAAAAGTTCCGTAGTAGCAGTGCGAGCACTTTGCTTCACGTTATATTTGATGCCTGGGCTCCACAGACATTGATTGTGTTGGTCTTTTTGTTCAGGCTTTAATAACCAGTACTCATCGTCTTCTAAATTATTAAATGCCCAATCTAATTCTTCATTGGGAGAGCTTATAAGTGGATTTACTTTACCATGTAATTCCCAGGGAATATTCACGGTGAGGCTTTTGGTGGCATCGCAAAGTGCACGTTGAAATTCTTTATCTTCGTAGACTTCTTCTTCGAGGAGCAGCAGTGAGCAGGCAGAACATTTTTGTCCAGCGTGTCCGAAGGCGGATTGGATAATGCATTTGATTGCCAGATCTCTATCCGCCATTGCGGTAACGATAATAGCATTTTTGCCACCGGTTTCAGCGTAGAGATTTATGTTCGGATTGATGTCATAGAATAAACGCGCTGTAGAACTTGCTCCAGTTAGAACATGTGCGCTTATGCGTGAGTCTGTTAATAATGCTTTAGCCGTACTGTCTTCGGCACACGGAGCAAATTGAAGTAGTTTTTTATCAACACCCGCTTGCCAAAAGTAGGTGCATAATTGATAAGCAGAGGCGCAGCTCTGTGGGGCAGGTTTGAGTATGACGCTGTTGCCGGCAGCTAAAGCAGCTGCAATACCGCCACAAGGAATTGCGATTGGGAAATTCCAGGGAGGAATAACGCAGACAGGCCCAATGGATTCTGTACTAATGCCATCAAGATCATGATAATAGAGCATGTTGGCTGCATAAAATTCAATAAAATCGATAGCTTCATTTATTTCTGCATCTGCCTCCTGTAAAATTTTACCAGTCTCAAGCATGGCAATGCCTATTAACTCGCTGCGATGCTCACGTAACAGTTGGGCTACTTCACGTAATGTATCTCGTCTTTCGGATGGATGGGTATCGCTCCATGCTGAGCATGCCTGAACTGCACAAGTAATGGCTTGGTCAATGTCTTTATCATCTGCTAGTGTAGTGACACTTGCAATGGTTTTTGGGTTTAATGGTGAATGGTGCTCGGCATAAGAGCGCTTTTCCATTATGATGTTACCATTTATTACGGCAGGAACCGTTATTGGTTTCAGCGCTTTTTCACGCCACGCTTCAACGATGTGTTTGGCCCACCGACTGTTGTGTGGTAATGAGAAATCTGTATCTGCTTCGTTGATATAATTCCACCAGTGTTTAGCGGATGGCGGTTGTGGAGCTTTTAATTGACGATCCTGATTTCTAAAACTGATAATCGATTCAATGGGAGTCGTATCGAAGGAGTCTATAAATCCTTGTTTTAATCGCTTATAGGATTCATCATTTGGTTTCAGATTAAATGTATAACGCAGGAAGTTGTTCGGACCGGTGTTTTCATCCAGGCGGCGTATCAAATAACCAATGGCGTTGGTGAATTCTTGTTGTCGACAAGCAGGTGCATAGAGCAATATATCAACTGCGCATTCTTGTATGGCTCGTCTTTGGTGATTAGCCATGCCTTCGAGCATTTCAAATTGAATAGATGTCCAAGCATTGAGTACATGTGCCCGAACCATAGCGTACGATACATCAAAGAGGTTGTGCGAGGCAACACCTAATTTAACAGCTTGAAGATGTTCCATGCCATAATTAAGCATGCGCTTAAAGTTAGCGTCGGTATGAACTTTTTCTTTATAAGTGGGGAGTGTCAGAACTGCGACAGAGGCTTCGACCTTTTCCATTTCCATATTAGCGCCCTTAACGATGCGCATAGTGATTGGTCGCGCGCCTTTTTTACAACGCTCTTCTGCCCAGGCAGTTAATTTTTGTTGTACTGTGTAACTATCTGGAATATAGGCCTGAAGAACGATACCGGCACGTGCCTGTTGAAGATGGGGGCGGTTGAGCGTCTCCATAAATGCATCAACAGTGATGTGAAGATCCCTAAATTCTTCCATATCTAAATAGACGAACTTTATATCGGTACGCCCGACATTATCAGTGAATTCATGTTCCATGGCTGTTGAGTACAAAGTATCAAGTCTCTCGGCGAGTATGTCTATGCTATGGTCTCTGCTAACAGCATGAATTTGTGAATAAATAGTTGAAATTTTTACTGAAATATGCTCGATACTTGGCCAGCTTAATATTTCTTGATAGCGATTAAGACGCTGTTGGGCATCATCTTCACCGAGTAACGCTTCGCCTAGCATATTCACATTCATGTGGATGCCTTGGCTCTGCCTATTTTGTAGATGTTCACTTAATTCATCGCGTTCTGCGGGTAAAATAACATTAGATGTCTCTTTACGCATTTTGCCTTGCACCATGGGCATGCTGACACCTGGAAGCCAATCTCCAAAAGATTGAAAGCCACGCATTAAGGCACGATCCATTGGTGAGAAGAAGCGCGGTATGCCTTGGACATCTAAAATGTGGATTAATTGATCAGCAGAACGCCCAAACTCTTTGCTGCGAAATGCTTGGTCTGTCATTTGAGCTAAAGTATATTTATCCTTAGCGTTTTGAATCAATTTATCGAAGACTAATTGTTGGCGATGCTCAACTGCAGTTTGCAATTGTTGCGCACGAGCCAATAGGGTTTCAGTTAATTGGATGCTCTTTTGTATATCAGCATTTAATGAGCTATTAGCATCTATTTGAAAGTCGTTTATACATTGATTGATATTTCTGTCGACTAAGCTGATTTCATTGACAAAAGGCCCAGTCGCCATTTCAGTTCTCCAGAACTATTATGTTCTTAAGCAACCGAAATTCAATTATCCAATTTCAATTAGTCGTCTTGTATGGTTTCCGCCAAACTAAACGATTCATCCCAATTATGCTTTGAATCTTCTTCATGCATCAGGCAGCGAACACTTTTCCCGTCCAATTGAGTGTGTTGCGGAACCTTTTCGGAACAACAGTCCTTGGCCACCGGACAACGAGGATGAAAAACACAGCCTGAAGGCAGTGCAGCGGGATTGGGAACCTCACCAGATAAGGGTTTATTCTCATAAACAAAATGAGGGTCAGGTCTGGGTGCGGTGGCGAGCAATGATTGGGTGTAGGGGTGTAATGAGTGTGTTAACACATCTTCAGCGGATCCATCCTCAACGAGACGTCCCGCATACATGACTGCAACCCTGTCAGCTATATGCCGAACAACCTCTAAATCATGGCCAATGAAAATATAGGCGAGATTGTGTTTTTCTTTGAGTTCCATTAAAAGATTGAGTATCTGAGCCTGTACCGATACATCCAATGCTGAAACGGCCTCATCACAAATAATGAGCTTAGGGTTTAGGGTAAGTGCACGTGCAATGACGATGCGCTGACGTTGACCGCCAGAAAAAGCGTGGGGATAGCGATTTAAGAAGGCTGGATTTAAGCCAACTTCTGCCATTAATTCCTTAACGCGTTCGGTATGTTCTTTATGCGTTCCCTGTCCGCTTACTTTTAGTGGTTCGGCAATTAAATCGCGAACGGTCATGCGTGGGTTTAGTGAAGAAAATGGATCCTGAAATATTAATTGAAAATGCTTACGAATTGGTCTTAACTCTTTTTGATCCATGGAAGCGAGATCGTATACCGTATCGCCATCGGGACAAAATTCGATTTTCCCTTCACGTGGATTAAGGGCGCGCATAATTGCGTAACCGGTTGTTGACTTACCGGAGCCGCTTTCGCCAACGAGTCCCAGTGTTTCACCAGCTTTGAGTTGAAAGGTCACGCCATTAACTGCTTTAATCCATGTTAGTGGCTTGCCAAAGAACGAAACTTTCTTTGGAAACCAAACTGAAAGATTTTCAACATTGAGGAGAGGCTTCATGCTTGACTCTCCTTATGGTGTTTACCTTCTTCGGTGAATAAGTGGCAAGCAGCTTTCGTTTTATCATTCACTTGTTCAAAATCCGGCATTTTCTTATCGCAGAGGCCATGCATGCAGTGTTCGCATCGAGGATGAAAGGCACAACCTTCAACAACATCATAAGGACCAGGAACAGAACCCTCAATAGTTTTGAGTTTACCGTCAGATGCTAACGGCGATCCTATGACCGAGCGTAATAATGCTTGTGTATAGGGGTGTTGTGGTTCATCAAACAATGTGACTTTATCAGCTTCTTCGACTATCCGTCCAAGATACATGACCGCAACACGATCAGCGTTTTGAGCGACAACAGCAAGGTCATGAGTGATAAATATAACACCCATGTTGAATTTCTTTTTAAGATCCTGAATCAGATCGAGAATTTGTGCTTGTATGGTAACATCAAGGCCTGTTGTTGGTTCATCTGCGATAAGCAATTTGGGATTACAACAAAGAGCAATGGCAATCATAATACGCTGGCGCATGCCACCGGAAAATTCAAAGCTGTATTGATGATAGCGCTTTTCTGCATCAGGGATACCAACCAGAGTAAGCATTTCGCAAGCGCGTTTAAAGCGCCCGGCCTTATCTAAGTCAGTGTGTATTTTTAAAGCCTCATCAATTTGTTTACCAATTTTATGCACCGGGCTGAGTGCGGTCATCGGCTCTTGGAAAATCATTGAGAGCTTGCCGCCTCGAATAGAGCGCATCTCCGGGCTATTTTTATCAACGCTAAGTAAATTAAATGGTGCTGATGATTCATCTTCGTGAAATAATATCTCACCACGAACAACTTCACCAGGTGCTTGGATTAATCCCATGGTGGCATAACTCGATTGACTTTTGCCACAGCCACTTTCACCAACAATCGCTAGCATTTCATCAGCATGAACTTTATAGGTAACACCACGCACTGCATGTACGGTACCGTGATCAGTCTTATAATCGACTGCGATGTCTTTGATTTCCAAAACCACATGCCTATCTTTTTCAGTCATGTTGAGTCCTAATTTGCATATGGATCCGCGGCATCGCGCAGACCTTCACCGATAAAGTTATAAGCTAAAACAGTTATAATAACAGCCAGACCAGGTAAGAGTAGCCAGGGCTGGTTGGCTACCACATCTGCAGAATTCGCTTCCTGTAATAAAACACCCCAACTAACCATAGGAGGGCGAATACCCAAATTTAAAAAGCTCAACATAGTTTCAGCAAGTATCATGCCTGGCACTGCTAAGGTTACGAGGGTAATGATGTGGCTGATAAAATTTGGAACCAAGTGAACAAATACAATGCGAATTTCTGATGCACCACAGAGCATTGCGGCGCGTGCGTAATCTTCTTCACGTAACGAGAGTAATTTACCACGAACATCTCGACAAACACCGGTCCAGCCAATGCAAGCTAAAATGAGGCTCATGGCAAAATATACTTCTAAACTTGACCAATTTTTGGGAATCATTGCCGATAAAGCTAACCAAATAGGAATACTTGGAATTGATTGCAGTAATTCTGAGATGCGTTGAACAACGATGTCGAATAAGCCGCCGTAAAAACCAGATAAGCCACCGAGCGTTATCCCAAGGAAAAAACTCAAGGTGACGCCACATAAACCAATGAGCAATGAAACTTTTCCGCCATAGAGAATGCGCGATAATAAGTCTTGTCCTAAGGAATCGGTGCCGAGTAAGAAGCAGGTTTCACCTTTTTCAACACCAAACAAATGAGTGTGGCATGGTATAACGCCTAAGAAATACCATTTACGGCCTTCGGTGAAGAACTGAATAGCCACACGTTTCTGTTCATTGACAGAGTACTCTTTTTGCAATGTCAATGTATTGCGTTCAGCCTGGAAAGGGTGCACGTAAAGTCGTGGTAGGGTGTAACCGTCTACGAATCCAAATTGAATTATTTGTGGAGGTAGGTTGACGTAATCACTGTGTATTTTAGCTGGCTTATATGGTGCGATAAAATTGCTATTTAAGCAGACGATGTACATAAATAAGAGCACGAAGCCCATCCAGTAAGCCAATTTATGTTTTTTAAACCTACGAACCATCATCTTCCACTGTGATTCGTCATAAGCGGTGCTTTGATCGTCGTTGGTATCAGTAGTAGTATTTACAGTTTCTTCACTCATTTGAACCTACTTACTGTCGAATTTGATTCGAGGATCAACAATAGCTAAGAGAATATCAGAAATAAGGATACCAAGCACGGCTAATATACACTGAATGAAAACAATACTTGAAGCGAGATAGGTGTTTTGACCCATGAGTGCCTCGAGTAATTTAGGCCCCAAGGTTGGCAGGGCTAAAACAATTGAAATAACCATCGAACCTGAAATAAGTGCAGGCAAAATTCCGCCAATACCTGATATAAATGGATTGATTGCAACGCGGAATGGGTATTTCATAACGACAAGAGCAGGGTGCAGACCACGCGCGCGTGCACACAGCACATACTGCTTTTTGAGCTCATCAATTAAATTAGTGCGTAAGAGTCGGATCATACCCGCTGTCCCAGAGAGGGCGATCACAAAGGTTGGTACGACTAAGTGCTTACAGATATCGATAAATGCATCCCAATGATACCAAGGCACATCGTTATACTCATCGCTCCATAAACCCGTTGGGGAAAAATTCGGATACATCGCCTGGATCACCACTTGGAAAATAATCGCCGCTATAAAATTTGGCGTTGCAAGGGCAATTAATCCGACAAAGGAAATAGTGTAATCGGTTGGGTTATTTTTGTTGATGGCAGCAATGACGCCGGCTGGAATCGCAATCATCCATGTAATGAGGATGGTACAAAAGCTGATTATGGCGGTGTAGGGTAAGAGCTCGGCAATAATGCTAGAGACTTTTTCACCAGTATCGAAATCCTCGCCGAGATCACCAATCATAAATCCGCCGAGCCAATAGAAGTACTGTACGGTCAGATTAGAATTGATGTGGTAGGTTTCTTCGAGTCGTTGAATTTCTAGTAAATCAACTTGACCCTCTAATTCCATTTGCTCCATTTTGGTGTCTAAGAAACTGCCCGGCGGTAGCTGAATGATCATGAACACCATGAATGAAATGACCAACAAAGTTGGTATGGCTATAAGCAGGCGTTTAAAAATGTATTTAAGTAACATTATTGTGGCCACTTCTCTTTATAAAAGACTTCTGGACAACAGTTACCGGGTTGGTGCGCAATCCATCCTGATAGCGATAGGCGCGGAACATTTTTAAACCCATTTTTCACATAGACGATTTGGCCAGGTGATGTAGTGGTGCCAA
>JANQLF010000090.1 GCA_028280785.1 Planctomycetota bacterium | reverse complement strand
TGTCACTTTGACACATGGCTAAATGTCAAATCCAAAAAATACAACTAAACTATTTTAAAAACTTCACTTATATCTTGGCACCGCGTTTGCATTTAGGCGGGAGCAAATTCATTTACTTGTCATAACGTCCATACGGAGTTCAGAATGGCAGCAAAAAAGATCGTCTTTGATGACGAAGTTCGCGATAAGGTAAAGTCTGGCGTACAAAAGCTGGCTAATGCCGTCAAATGCACATTGGGGCCACGTGGCCGTAATGTAATTATCAACAAAAGTTTTGGCTCACCACATGTAACAAAAGATGGTGTTACGGTAGCTGAAGAAATCGAATTGATCGACCCTTATGAGAATATGGGCGCAGTATTGGTCAAAGAAGTTGCTTCGAAGACTGGTGATGTTGCTGGTGATGGCACCACAACTGCAACGGTTTTAGCTGAAGCAATTTTCACTTCAGGTTTGAAAGCTGTCAGTGCTGGTGCCAATCCAATCGATTTGAAAAACGGTATGGATAAGGCTGTTGAAGCTGTTCAAAATACCTTAACAAAAAATTCAACCAAAGTTCGCGGTGACCAACAAGCTATTGCTAATGTTGGTTCGATCTCGGCAAATAACGAAGAGTCTATCGGTAATATGATTGCCGATGCGATGGCTCGCGTTGGTGAAGATGGCGTGATCACCGTTGAAGAAGGCAAGGCACTCAACGATGAAGTTGACGTTGTAGAGGGCATGCAATTCGACCGTGGTTATTTGTCACCAAATTTTGTCACTGATGTCGACAACATGGTTGCTGAATTAGAGGATCCATTAATTCTCATCCACGAAGAAAAAATTAGCAACGTTCAGGACATCGTTCCTCTCTTAGAAAAAGTCGCTAAAGCTGGAAAGAGCATTTTAATTATTGCTGAAGATATCGAAGGTGAAGCATTGAGCGCATTGGTTATCAATAACATGCGTAAAGTTGTTAAGTGCTGCGCGGTTAAAGCACCAGGTTACGGTGATCGTCGTAAGGCTATGCTCGAAGACATTGCTACCTTAACTGGTGGTCAAGCGATCTTCAAAGACCTGGCTATCGATCTGAAAACGGTTGAATTAAAAGATCTCGGTACTGCGAAAAACATTCGCGTCGAAAAAGAAAATACTACGGTTGTTGAAGGTGGTGGTAAGCGCGCCGATATTCAAGCTCGCATTAAAACCATTCGCCGCGAAATCGAAAATACCAGCAGCGATTACGATCGCGAAAAATTGCAAGAGCGCTTGGCTAAATTAGCTGGCGGTGTTGCAGTTATTAAAGTTGGTGCTGCTACTGAAGCAGAAATGAAAGAACGTAAAGATCGCATTGATGACGCCCTGCACGCAACGCGCGCAGCTGTCGAAGAGGGAATCGTTGCCGGTGGTGGCGTTGCCTTTATACGTGGTGTCGATGCTATTGATAAATTAAAATTAGAAGGTGATGAGGTTGCAGGTGCAGCCATCATTAAAGAAGCGTTAACGCTTCCGACATTCACCATTGCAGACAATGCAGGTACTGAAGGTTCGGTAGTCGTTAATAAAGTACTCAAAGGTAAATCGAATTTTGGTTACAATGCTAAAACCGATGCATTTGAGGACTTAGTCAAAGCTGGTGTCATCGATCCGGTTAAGGTTTCTAAATCAGCCTTATCCAACGCTGCATCAGTTGCTTCCTTACTGCTTAACACCGATGCTATGTTGGCCGATATTCCGGTTAAAGAAGAAGCTCCTGCTCCTGGTGGTGATGAAATGGGCGGCATGGGCGGCATGGGCGGCATGGGTGGCATGGGTGGCATGGGCGGCATGGGTGGATTCTAAACCCGCGCTCACATCAACCGTCATTACATTTTAAAAGGAAATTAAATCATGGCAGCTACAAAAGCAAAAGTTGCAATTAAACCGCTCGAAGACCGCATTGTGGTCAAGCGCACTGAAGCTGAAAGCACCAGTGCTGGCGGTATCTTTTTACCTGAAAGTTCAAAGGAAAAACCACAGCAAGGTGAAGTGGTTGCAGTTGGACCAGGTAAGCAATTAGACAGTGGTGAGCGCGCGACACCCGATGTAAAGGTCGGCGATATTGTTCTGTTTGGTAAATATGGCGGAACGGAAATCACTGTTGATGGCCAAGAAGTGATGATTCTACGTGAATCTGACATCTTAGCCAAGGTCAACTAATTAAAATAAATTAAAGGAAATTACACATGGCAAAGCAATTAATGCATTCAGAAGATGCCCGTCGTAAGATTCTCGCTGGTATTCAGACCTTGGCTGATGCAGTTAAAATCACCATGGGCCCAACTGGTAAAGTTGTTGCAATCGAGAAAAGCTTCGGCGCACCAACTGTAACCAAAGACGGTGTGACTGTTGCGAAAGAAGTCGAACTCGAAGACCCATTTGAAAACATGGGCGCGCAAATGGTAAAAGAAGCGGCTAACAAATCTTCAAATGTTGCCGGTGATGGAACCACGACTGCGACTGTTTTAACTGAAGCGGTTTTTCGCGAAGGTCTTAAAGCTACCAGTTCTGGCGCAAATCCTTCAGAGGTGAAAAAAGGTATCGACGCAGCCGTTGAAGCAGCGGTTAAAGGTATCGAAGGTTTGAGCACCAAAATTAAAGGTACTGAAGATATCGCTCAGGTTGGTACTATTTCAGCTAACAACGACGAAGAAATCGGTAAGTTACTCGCTGATGCGATGGACAAAGTTGGTAAAGATGGCGTGATCACTGTTGAAGAAGCAAAATCAACTGAGACTTCATTGGACTTAGTTGAAGGTATGCAATTCGATAAGGGTTACTTGTCTCCTTACTTTGCGGCTGGTTCTGACAACCAAGAAGTAAACTTGGAAGATCCACTCATACTGGTTTTCGAAAAGAAAATCAGCAACTTGCGTGAATTTTTGCCATTACTCGAAAAAGTAGCTGAGTCTGGTAAGGGTTTATTGGTTATTGCTGAAGACGTTGAAGGCGAAGCGCTCGCAGCATTAGTTGTTAATAAATTACGTGGTATTCTCAAAGTTTGCGCAGTTAAAGCTCCAGGCTTTGGTGACCGTCGTAAGGCAATGCTTGAAGACATAGCTATTTTAACCGGTGCTAAATTCATTGCTGAAGACCTTGGCCAAAAACTCGAAGATATTGAATTGGCTGATCTTGGTACAGCGAAGCAAATTGCGATTGAAAAAGAAAATACCACCATCATTGAAGGTGCTGGTAAAAAGGCTGAAATCACAGCGCGCATCGCCCAAATCAAACAGCAGATCGACACTACGACCAGCGATTACGATCGTGAAAAACTGCAAGAACGCTTGGCTAAATTAGCAGGCGGCGTTGCAGTAATTAATGTTGGCGCTGCTACTGAGCCAGAAATGAAAGAAAAGAAAGCGCGCATTGAGGATGCATTACATGCAACTCGTGCAGCTGTTGAAGAAGGTATTGTTCCTGGTGGTGGCGTTGCATTGCTTCGTTGTAAGAAAGAAGTTGAAAAACTAATCGGCAAACTTGAAGACGAAGATCAAAAATTGGGTGCTGGCATTATTTTACGTGCCATCGAAGCACCTGCTCGTCAGATTGCTGAAAACGCCGGTAAAAATGGTGCCGTTGTGGTTAACGATATCGTAGAAAGCAAAGGTAATAATGGTTACAACGCTCGTACCGATTCTTACGAGGATCTGGTAAAAGCCGGTGTTGTTGACCCAGCAAAAGTTACGCGCGTTGCGCTGCAAAACGCAGCAAGTATCGCAGGATTATTGCTGACCGTTGAAACGATGATTACTGATCTTAAAGACGAAGAAGAGCTCGTTGCAGGCGCTGTAAGCTAAGTATTCAATTAGACCTATTTTAAAGCCCGCATGTGAAAGCATGCGGGCTTTTTTATGTGATTTGCGTTTGTGTCATCGTCTTGTCCCTTATCCTAGCTAGATCGACTCGGAGCTCGAATGTATCAACACAGGTTCAATGCAATCATCATGTGCTTCATATTTTGCGTGGTGTGGTTTCCTATTCATGCCGAAGAAGATCGTTTTTCTTGGGCGTCGGCATTTTTAAATGATGTGCAGGGCAAAGAATTGCGTATCGCTGTTGATGCGTATCAGCTACACAACAATGGTTTACTGTATAGTCGTATGCGATTTAAACCGCAGAGTAAGGCGATGCGTTTTCCTAAATGGGTACCTGGTATTCACGCGCCAGCTGGGGCTATTGAAAATATCGGCGGTCTTTTTGTTTACGATCAAAGTGGCAAACAATTACGTTGGCAGCGTGATTCGGAAATTCCTACGCGATTTTTATTACCAATCAAACAGCAGCAGAACCCATTGATTTTAGATTTAACCTATATTGCTAATCAAGCGTCGGTGAATTCGACTGGTGTCGATGTGCATAAAACCAAGGGTCACTTTATTTGTAATTGGAATAATACGTTATTGTACCATGAGGGTGTCAATGCTGAAGAGCAGCTGGTCAGTGTGTGCATGCGCCTGCCAGACTCATGGGGTTGGGCTTGTGCGCTTGAGCAAGCGCCAGCGTCTCAGAAACAGAAGAATAACGTGGTTTATTTTAAACAATGTACGTTATCGCGTTTGGTTGATAGCCCCTTAATTGCTGGTAATGAATTATGGCAGGAAACCATAAGCAAATCACCTACAGTGCGTTTGCACATTGCGGGTTCTATTAAAGAAAATGTAAATATTCACGAGCATTGGTTAAATGGCTTGCGC
Organism: Planctomycetota bacterium; assembly: GCA_028280785.1. GTDB lineage: Bacteria > Planctomycetota > UBA11346 > UBA11346 > UBA11346 > JANQLF01. The sequence goes on along the minus strand of JANQLF010000090.1, from coordinate 2,267 downwards.
CAGCTCCCAGCAGAAGCACACGCCTGTTTCGGCGGAGCGCACTATGATACGTATGATATTCTATTAATAAGCTCTGATGATAAAGATGCCTATAATGGTTTAGAACATAAACGTTCTTCGTTAAATGTGCTCAGTTCCTATGTGTTATTAAATCCAGGCAAAGCAGCGAGCTACGATAGCGGGCTTATTCCGCATGAATATGTACATTCTTGGTGTGGCAAATATCGCAGGCCTGCCGGTATGTGGACAGAAAATTTTCATAAAATAAAAAAACTCGATGGTTTGTGGATCTATGAAGGTTTAACTCAGTACTATGGCTCGGTTTTAGCTGTGCGTTGTGGATTGGTAAAACCTGAGTCTTGGCGAATGGATCGTGCTGAAGTTATGGTCGAGCACGCTACCCAAACAGGTCGCGCTTGGAGGAGTCTGCGTGATTGTTGTCGTAGTTCATACCTTTTGCGCGGCTGGAGTGAGCATCATCACGATTTACGCCGCGGTCAGGATTATTATACCGAAGGGGCATTGTTTTGGCTTGCTGCTGATTTGAAAATACGTCATTTGAGCAAAGACACCAAAAGTCTTGATGATGTTTGTAAACAGTTTTTTGGGCCACAGCAAAAGCCAGGACCTTTTACTGAGGCTGAGTTAATTGAGGCATTAAATGCAGTTGCGGCGTTTGATTGGAAGGCTGAGATTGATGAAAAAATTGATTCTGTTTCGCCAGTACTTGATTTGGATTTTTTGACCTTGTCAGGTTGGCGATTGAGCGAAAAGCCATTGCAAATAAATCCAGAAGAGCAATTAAGCAAATTCCGCAATTTACATACACGTGTTTCTCTTGGTTTGAGTATTCATGGTGGGTGGATAACGGAGGTGCTGGCTGAAAGTGTCGCAGATAAAGCAGGTCTAATTGAAGGTGATTATGTGCATGCAGTTAATGGAGTTGCTTTCGAGGACGACCCTAAGACGCTGGCCAAGGCTATTATTGAAAGCCCCACCAATAAGGCGATTAACTTATATATTTATAGAGATGAAGAGTGGAAATCTGTAAATATTTTATATGCTGAAGGGTTGAAAATACATAATTTGGAACGCGATGAAAGTAGTCGTGATCGTCTAGCGGATATTCTCAAGAGCCAGCGAAAAAAATAATGCTTATTGTTCTAGGTAATATTGCACGCGTTCTGGGTTAAGTTTTGGGATCGTATCAAATAATTGCTTGGCCATGTATTCTTCAAAGCCCTGTGAAGTAATATCGATCTGATCTTGAAAGTCGCCTTCGCGTAACCTGGTCAATAAATTAACTGGTAAATGATTTACGAAATCATCATCATCAATGGCGCGTATAAAACCACTTACGGCTCGGTAGTAGCCAGTTTGATTGGCAACAACATCACAAGCATGAATTAATCCGCCAAGGATTTCTAAGCGTTGTTCATCGTTGAGGAGTGGATGGGTGGCGAGTCGTGCGCCCCATTCATCGAGAAATGGACTCATCGGGAAGGCGAAGTCAGCATGAAGTCTGAGGTGTGGTATCTCGCGTAAGGGATAATGGCGGTGAAATTCTTTAGCCATACAGGTTTTGTAAATTTCTGCTGCCATGGCAAAGGCGCCACCAAACGCATCAGTGTTTTCATGAGCAAGTCGTTTAATCTGATTCAAGCGTTCGAGCATTTCCGGGCTTTGCGAAGCGCTTTCGATGCCTTGGTCAATGTCACCGGCATTATGACTGAGTATTGCTGATAACTTCAAGATGCTCACGCAATGACGTTCTTGAAAATGTTTGGAGAAGATCTGAGCTTCACGTTCAACTTCATTATAGATCCACGCCCATATTTCGTCACTGAGATCGTGAAGTCCTTGTTTATGAGCACTGCACATCGCAGGAATGGCTACGCTGAGCCATTCGCCATCGAGACCGCTTATAGACCCATGTTCACTGTCGATGATTTCACGAGCACTGACCGTTTGGCGATCCCACTTGGTGACGTGCATGAATACTTCGCACATGCGTTTGATGATTCCTGGTGCTGAGGCATAGTGCCAAATGTGTTTACGGATTTTAGTGTCGACATCGGTGGGCACGTAGCTGGCAACGGTGCAGTGATGTGCAGCCAAACAGAGAGTGAAGTAGTCAACAAACTCTTGGGAGTTGGGGTTCTTGCTGATCTGAAACTGCTTGGCGCTGTGAATGATATCCCACCACCCAAGAGGTGCTACCGTTTTCCGGCCCCCAAGGACATGCCCCGTATCCAAGGCAGTTTGGC
>JANQLF010000062.1 GCA_028280785.1 Planctomycetota bacterium | reverse complement strand
TACGAAGAAAAAGCTGAAAAATTATTAAAAGACAAGTCAGCGGATCTGGAAGAAATATAATATTCGCGTAGCAGTTCACGAGCGCAGACGAACGGTCGGGCATACTTTGCCCGGGATTTTCGAAGCCTTAAGCGGAGAAAATTAGTGAGGACAAAGCTCGAGGGGGACCGGGGGCAGCGCCCCCGAAATAAAAAATCGGCAGATTTGGAAGAGATTTAGGAATTTGTACTGAGTTGCTCTTCGGTCACAGTGAAGTGATCGCCCAGCGCTAATTTAGCGGCCTCTACATCGCCAGATTCAATAGCATCAATAATGCGATCGTGCGCCTTAATTGCTTCAATGGTAGACTCTGGCCCGGCATAAGACATTTGTCTGCTGAGTGATAAATAACTTTGGAAGCCCTGCATTATATATTTATAGACGGGATTGGGACAGGCGTCGATTAAACAGTTGTGGAATGCTACGTCGGCATCGATGTAACCAGCGCTTTCATCGCGTTTATCGAAGATGGCTTTATTAGCCTGACGTAATTTTTGAATTAAAGCAGGGGTGGCATGGCGTGTTACTTCAGCGACTACTTCTAATTCGATGATACGACGCAGTGCATGAACGTCATTAAAGCGCAGTAATTCAAAACGTGCCATAAATTCGAGACAAGAATCTAATACCGTAAAATCAGGCTGGGTAATGCGCGTGCCAACACCGCGTTCAATGCTGAGCCAACCAAGGGCTTCGAGTTGCTTAATGCCCTCGCGTAAAGAGGCGCGCGAAACACTGAGTGCGCGAACCAGTTCATCTTCAGGGGGGAGAAAGCTGCCGATGGCGAAATCACCGTTGAGAATGCGTTCTTTGAGGAGTAGGCAGACCTTATGGGTTGCGGATACGGGTTTATTGCGCTTATTCATGAGAGGTATAATGTCATAATACATCTAAAAACAAGTAAAAAATCAATATATTGCTTATAATTATGCGTATTATATACTATTTACTACAAGACATCATATGTCTAAAGAAGTACCAGTCAGGGACAGCACTTAGATGAATGCATTGATTTTTGGAGCAGGGAAAACAGGAAGGGGCCTTTGCGCACTCCTTTGTCAGCGCGCGGCTTGGCCGGCGGTCCTGGTGGATAGTGATAAAGACTTGGTTTCGTTGCTGCACCATCAAGAAACACTCATTCGGGTTTTAAATGATGAGCAAGAGTGTATTCAATTAGCTACTGACGTGATGCATAGCGAGGACTCCGAATTATTAAACTTAGCCACAACACATGATTTGTGGTTTACAGCCGTGTTTGGGGAAAATTTACTGCAATTAGGTGCCGACCTTGCTGTGCTGCTTAAACAACGTCAGCAAAACGGTGATAAGTCACTCTCTATTTTGACCTGTGAAAATAAAACGCATGCGGCGCGCATTTTAAAAAGTGCTTGTTTAGAACATGCGGATCAGGTAACCAGGGATTATATAGAAAAGCATGTGCGCTTCGTTGAGGGCATGGTTTTAAAAACCTGTATTTATGGTGAGGATAAAACACAGATTTTAGCTCAAGACTTTTACAGGCTTCCATGTGATGCCGATGCTTTTAATGGAATTCATCCTGATTCAGATGACCTGCAATTATTGCCCAATTTCGAACACCAATTAGAGCGCAAGATCTATACCTATAATGCCATCAATGCGGTCATTAGTTACCTAGGAGTGCAGACTGGACATAAGATGCTCAGTGATGCTGCAAGGGATCCCGCCATACATGATCGCGCATTGATTGCAGCATCAGTTTGTAACGCAGTGCTTATCAAAAAATTTAACTTTGATAAAGATGAGCAGGCTGAATGGTCGCAGGGTGCATTGAATAAATTTGCAAACCCCGCGATTCCAGATCCACTAGAACGAAATGTAGCGGCGGTTCGACGGAAATTAGGCCGACAAGACCGCTTGCTCGCCCCCGCTTTGATGGCAATTGAATATGGATTAGATCCAAGTCCATTTGTCGAAGCGATTGTGGCGGCTTTATTTTATCAAGAAGCTGAGGGTTCATTAATTGATGTTTATAACGGTAATGTTGAAGCCTGTTTGATAGAAGTGTGTAATTTAGAAAAGCATGAAACACTTTTTGAATTAATTGTGCAACGTTATCAAGGGGTGCAGAGCTGTGCCTAAGCGTTGTTATGCTGCAATAGATATCGGTACGAGCCGACTGAAACTTGGTGTTTATGGTGATGACACTAGGCACATTGAGTTGTTATTTAGTGCAGCGGTACCTGTGCACATAGCAGATGAAACTGCAACTATTCATTGGTCAAGTTTAAAAAATATTTTTGCAGACGCCTTACATGCGCTTGGTCAGTATTGTAGTGAGCAATGCATTGATGAACTGCATCTCGGTTTGTGCGGTCAGGTCTCCAGTTTATTACCTTGGAATGTGGCGACGGGCGCATCTGAACTAACTGATATTCCTATTTGGCTCGATAGGCGTTGTGCTTCGAGCATGGATGATGTGAACTCGATTATTGGTAATTCAGGTTTTGAATATTTATCGAGCTATTTACCCATGGCGACCAATTGGTTAGCGGTCAAGGTTCATCATTATTTGAGAAGTAACCGGGCTAATGGTAAAAAGTTTCTACAGTTACACGATGCATTGTTTTATCAATTAACCGGTAAGTTTTGGACACATCCTAGTTCACAGGTGAGTATCTTTAACCAAGCAAGAGAAGAGTATGCGAAACCTATTCTTGATGCTATGGCTTTGACTGAACAACATTTCCCAGAAGTGCAGTCTGGCAGACCAACGACTTTGTTGGAGACTCAATCACAGAAATATGCATTGCCTACCGTGACCAAGGTCTATGCGGGCTTGGCAGATATGTATTCTGGATTTAACGGTTTTTTCCTAGAGCCAGGAGAATTATTCTGGCAATGTAATACATCAGAAATATTTGGCTATTATGGGGAGTCAGAACTTGCCTCGGTTTTAATGCGTCAGCCTATGCAAGATTCTTGGATATATTACGGCAGCACCAATTCAGGCGGACAGAATATCAATTGGTTCCTTGAGCATGAAGCTGACAGATATTCCTTGGACCAATTAACGACGATGGCTGCTGATATTCCCGTAGGCAGTGAAGGTTTGATCTACCTGCCATTTTTGTCAGGTGAGCGCGCACCGCATTGGAACCCTCATTTAAGCGCTTCGTTTGTTGGATTACAATCACATCACACTAAAGGGCATATGTTTCGATCTTTGCTGGAAGGTATTGCATTTAATAAACGCGATATTTTGTCTCATTTACCAGCTGATGCACAAATGTGTAAAATATCTGGTGGGAGCAGTATAAATCAGTTATGGAATGAAATTCGAGCGAATATAATTAGAACGCCGTTAATGTGCATTGAAGAGAAGGAAGTTGCGCTATTGGGTGTATTGCGTCATATGGCTGATGTGCAAAAGGATCAAAAAATACTCAGGGATCTTCGTTCTCGTGTAAAAGGAAGTGTTTTGAATCCTAGTGAAGAAGCATCAGCGGCTTATGATCGAGTCTATGCTGATTATACAAAGCACGTGGAGCAGGCTTTATTACAAGAAGGAGCCGCACATGCCTAAAGCGTTAATTTGTGGTGCGGGGAAAATTGGACGTGGATTTGTCGCGCATTTATTAGCTCGTAGCAATTTTGAAATTTACTTTTTAGATGCGGTACCTGTATTGGTTGATCAGCTGAATGCTGCTAAGCGGTACCCTGTTTACCTTGCTGGAAAAGACCAATGTGACGTTGTAGAATTTAAGCAAGCATTTCTTCCACAGGATCAAGAGCTTGGTTCAGTACTTGAAGAGATAGATGTCATCGTTTCGTGTGTTGGCGCACGTCATATCCAGGCAACGGTGGAAAGTTTATTACCCTTTTTACAGGAACGTAAATCTCATGAGCCGATTAACTGGTTTATTTGTGAAAATGCAACTAAGCCTGCTGAAACGATAAAGCATACGCTTTGTTTTCAGCAATCGCAAGAGTGGCAGCTTCGCGTTGAAGAAGAAATAGGTTTAATTGAAACACAGGTGCTACGCAGTGGTATGAATGTTGATGAAACCATTGCTGAGCGTGAGCCGCTTGCGGTAAAAATGCAAGATTGGTGGACCTTGCCAGCTGATGCGGATGCCGTTAAGGGGAAGCCACCTGAATTTATTGGATTAGAGCTTAAACATAATTTCAAGAACGAATTACAGCGAAAGTTATATACGTTTAATGGACTCAATGGGCCGATTGCTTACATGGGTTTTGTCTATGGTCATGAGCTTATGGACCGTGCAGCCAATGATCCGGCGTTGCAAGCATTCTATGATGCTATTCAAGATGAATCAGCTTATGGGCTCGTACATGAACATGATTTCGACCCTGACGAGCATCGCGCCTTCCAGGCTTTGGCGCGCAAGAAATACGCTGATCCGCAATTAGCAGATTCCATAATTCGCAATGCTGCCGATTCGGCACGCAAACTTGGTGCACAAGAACGATTATTGGGACCAGCTTTACTGTGCTTTAAGCATGGTCGCGAACCACGCGCGTATGCCCGAGCTATTGCAGCTGCCTTGCTATTTAAAAATGATGATGACGGGACCAATTCGGTGCAACAATATTTGCAAGAGCAGGGAATAAACGAAACACTTGCGCAATATTGCGGGCTCGAACCGTCACATCCACTAGTGAAAATGATAAGTGATGCCTATACTGAATTGCAGCTTAATCATAAGGAAGCCCTGCGATGCAATTAGATTTTAAAGATAAGCATATTTTAATCACTGGCGGTACCCAAGGTATTGGTAAAGGCTGTGCTGAATTATTGGCTGAGTACGGTGCTCACGTACATATTAACTTTGCTGGTAATAAAAAGGCAGCACAAAATGCTGAAGATGAAATAAAGGGTAATGGCGGTCAGGTTTCTGTACATCAGGCTGATTTAGGTGATGAACAAGCGGTGCAAGCGATGTGGGATGCGGCCAATGCGGTAGGAAATATTGATTATATGGTGTTAAATGCTGCTTATCAAAAGAAGGCCACCATAGATGAAACTGACCGAGCACTCTTGGAAAAAACCATGGCCGTTAATATATACGGCAATTTCCAATTGGCCAAATTATACGTCGAACAATGTAAGCAGCGAAATGTTGCTGGGTCTTTGGTTTTACACAGTTCTAATCAAGGTGAATTTGTTAATCCAAGTGGCTTTGCCTATGCATTGAGTAAGGCAGCCCTCAATCACATGTGTCGTCATTTGGCTAATTGGTGTGTTAAGGATGAGGTTCGTGTTAACGGCGTTATTCTTGGATGGTTTGACACCGAGGGTGAGCGAAAGTTTTATAGTAAAGAACAGATTCAAGAACAAGCCGCAACAAATATACCAATGCAACGAGCTGGTGATCCTTTAGAGGCAGCGCGTTTAACTGCATTTTTATTATCTGATGCCAGTTCGTATATGACCGGTAGCTTATTGCGCAATGACGGTGGATTCGCATTGGCACCAGATTTATCAACGTAAGGAATTTTATGAGCGTAAGTGATCGCATACAGCAACGCATCAAGGGGATGCGCGTATTAATAACCGGAGGTGGTAGTGGTATTGGGTTAGCTACGGCTGCACAGTTAAATGACCTTGGCGCTAAAGTTGCTGTTTTATCTAATAATAAAGAGGAATTCACAGGAGTGCCCGGGGGTATTCTTACCTATGAAGCTGATGTTCGTGATCGCGCCCAAGTAAAAACTGCTATCGATGAGTTCGCAGATGCGGTTGGTGGCATTGATGCGGTGTTAAACGCAGCAGGTGTTTCTTTGTGGAAGCCTTTTTTGGAAATGGATGATGTTTTTTGGGATTTAATTTACGATGTTAACGTCAAGGGGACCTTCTTAATTAATCAGGCAGTTGTCCCACATATGATGAAGCAGGGAAGTGGTCTCATTTTAAACATTGCCTCGATGTCTGGGGTTAAATCAGGCATGCCTGAAGCATCGGCCTACGCATCGAGTAAATGGGCCATTGTTGGATTTAGTCGCAACTTGCATTTGGAATTAAAACCGCATGGGATTCGTGTGGCCTGTTTCTGTCCGGGGTCGACCAAAACACCGTTACATGAAAAAGCGCAAACACCTGACATGGATAAAATGTTCGTTCCAGATGATATTGCGGATTCATTAATTTTTATGTTGGCAGCACCAGATAATGGTCATGTTCAGTTGCTCGCACAGCCAGCAATGTTTGAAGATTGGCGCTAGGGAAATTAGGGGAAATCATGCAGGCAGTTAAAAAATATACCAATGAAGATAATAAAGCGTTTTTTCGTTTAGAGGAAATTGATAATCCAAGTACGCCAGGTGATGATGAGGTGCAGATTCAGATTCAATGCATTGGTATTTGTACCTCAGATGTGCATGTCTTGCACGGTGCGATGCAGATGCCTGATGGTAATACGGTTGGTCATGAATTCAGCGGTAATGTCGTTGCACTTGGGAAAAATTGCCAATCAGATTTTATGATTGGTCAAAAAGTCATTTGTGAATTGGCGGTGAATAGCTGTTTTAATTGTTCACAATGTGACGCCGGTCATTATGAATTTTGTCCATACAAAAAACCACCAGGATGGGCATCGCAGGGCGTCTATACCGAATACATAAACATGCCAAAGCATTGTGTCATGTCGATTGATAATTCGGTTTCCCTAGAAGTTGCGGCATTGGCCGAGCCCGTTGCAATCTGTACCTATGGTGTGATTGAGCGAGGACAAATTGATAAAAATGACTTTACCGTTATTTATGGCATGGGACCAATTGGTTTATTGACACTCATTATGCTTCAAGACTTGGGTATGCAGAATATTGTCTGTGTGACGCCAACACATCGCGGTACTCAACGTTTTGATTTAGCCAAGGAACTCGGATGTGAGCAAGTGTATAGTAGTGATGAGGACATAGTTGAAATTATCACAAGCATGACCGATGGGTTTATGGCGGATTGTGTTATAGATTGCTCAGGTGCAGAATCGGCAATTAACCAGGGAATCGATTTGCTTAAAAAAGGCGGGAAGCTCATGGCGCTTGGCATTGCCAGCAGTGAAGATTTTAATTTTCACTTTAACAAAGCGCTGTTAAAAGCCTTGCACGTGGTCTTCTCGTGTACGTCTTCACATAATGCCTGGGAATTGTCGCGCGGTATACTCGAGCGTCAGCAGGAGAAGATTAAACGGTTGATTACGCATCAGTTTCCCTTGCAGGACTGGGAATCGGCTTACGAGAAGATTGAATCACGTGAGGCAATCAAGGCCGTTCTTCATAATAAATAGACGATATTTTCGCATATCTACGTAGAGAATAAGCTGCGCATTCTTAGTATGTGTGCTTATGTTGCGTACGTGCTTATTACTTATGCTCATTGTCATGCATCTAGAGGCTGCTGTTCAGGTCTCTTCAGCAGTGCAAGAAACAGCAAAGGCGTTTCAAAAGCGGACAGGCTTTTGTGTCTATATCGGATCTTCGGTTCAGCAAGCCCAGGTAGATTTGTCTCACCTGCACCAAAATAGCCGGCTTTTAGTTCATGGTTTAGTGAGTAATCGTGATGATGCAGTAAAACTGCAACAATATTTTTTATCATCTGCTTCATCAGACAGAATAAAAATTGAATATGGTTTTAAGGGGCAACTGCCACATGTATCACATTTGGCCAATGTTATCGTAGTACTTGATGTAGCGTTGTTTTCTGAAGAGGAACTGCAGCGAGTCAGCGCGCCACATGGACATATTTGGAAACAAAAAAATGGAGTGTGGAAAAGGACATTGATGGGGCGCCCGAAAGAAATGGGTCAATGGACACATACGCATAATAGTCCTGATGGCAATTTTTCCTCAATTGATTCGGCATTTAAGGCGCCATTTGGCTTACGTTGGTTAAATGGCGTACCGGTTAATATTAGTGGCGTTACGGCAACAAGCGCATGGGTATTTAGCGGCAATTTATGTTATGAATTAAGTATTAATGATCCGAGTAATATAGGGAAGCCTGTGGGTAAAGCTGGCTGGCACAGTCAGTTTGAACGTTATGTCATTGCCCGTGACGCGTTTAATGGATTGCCGCTGTGGAAATTAAATACGAAAACCGGATCAACTGGTTGGAATATCAACTTTCAAAATGACGGGCCATTGGCTGCAAATGATACGATGGTTTTTACCATTAGAAAAAAATCATTATTAGCAATTGAGGGTGAAAGCGGTGTAATTAAATGGGAATCGGCATTGCCACACCAAGGCTATCGAATTTTGGTGGATGAAGATAAGGTTTATGCAACCTGTTGGGAATCACGCGACCGAATCAAGGGTAATTTTGTTTGGAAAAATAAAACGTTGGTGGGCGCGACCTTGGCTTTCCATTTGGAATCAGGGAAGCAGTTATGGTCAAAGGATGTGGCGAGCGAGCGTTTTTTAGTTTCTGATGCATTATTGTATTGCTTGCAGGCTGATGGATTGCCGCGTACTAAAGCCGAGATAGTTGCACTGGATAAAAATACTGGAACAGAACGCTGGCGCGTTGCGCATGATGCAATTGCTGCAAAAACAGATTTAGACCTACATCTTGTCGGCCCGGGTTATGCGGTGATCAGTTCAGCAGCAGCCAAAGCAACCTATTGTTTGTCGTCGAAAGACGGTTCTCTCTTATGGAAGCGAGATAAACGGCGTAATTGGTATCCGTTGCGTGATGGTACGGTATGGGCGGATCAAAAAATCGATCCATTAACAGGCGAAGAAAAAGGAAAGTTACCAATGTGGATGGGTGGCAGCACTTGTAGTTCGTCGAAGCTGAGCGGTAATTTTTACATACACCGCAATGGACTAACGTCATTGGCGCCACGTGAAAAAGGACAAAAGGCTGCTTCCTATAAGTATTCGGGAGCCCGTCCTGCCTGTGTAAGTGGTATGGTCCCAGCGAATGGCATGCTCTACACAGCACAAAATAATTGTAAGTGTAATCCTGCGGCGGTAGATGGTTTTGTGGCAATGGGGCATAATACATTAAATCCAAGCAGTGATGATTTAGTACGAGCGCGAACTGTCGAAAAAGGCCCTGCATTTGGTCTAAGTGTAGGTAGTCCAAAGGATGAGAGTAATTGGCCATTATTTCGTTGTAATGTTTCGCGGAGTGGGGTAACCACTGCGCAGGTTCCTCAGACCTTAAACTTAAAATGGACTTATGAATCAGGTGCCGCTAAAGAGTCGAAGTTTTCAAAGGCGTGGCAAACACAGTTCACTAGTCCGTTGACTGCGCCTGTTTACTCTCGGGGTCGTGTTGTTTGTGCTGCAACGGATCGTGGAATTGTGTATTGTATGAATGCTCAAACTGGAAAGGAATTGTGGAGATTCCAGACGCCAAGCCGAATAGATTCATCACCAAGTTTACATAAGGAATTATGTCTGTTTGGTTGCCATGATGGTTATGTCTATGCATTACATATGACTACGGGTGCATTGTTTTATCGTATGCGTGTAGCGCCAATCGAGCGTCGCATGATTGCACATTCACAAGTGGAGTCGGTGTGGCCTGCGATCGGTTCGATTTTACTAACAAATGATTTGGCCTATGTCAGTGCTGGTAGAAGTACAGGTATAGATCATGGAATTATTTTAATGGCTTTTAAAATAGAATCTGGGGAAACAGCATGGATTAAATCCATTGGTGTCGAAGGAATTCGCCGCAATGATATTTGTTCTATTCGCAACGGTAAGCTCATTTGGAGACATCTCCAATTTGATCTAAAGACCGGGGCATTAGCCAATGGCGATAGTTTGGCAAATTTGAAAACTTACAGTGGTGGCAAAGGGGAATTGGAAGGTGCGATTATCGATGGCACCTGGCGCCATGTCGGTAACCGAAAAGCAGCATGGTCATTTAAAATTAATCGCTTTACGGCACCATTGATGTCTTGGAATGAGGAATGGGCGATTGGTAATGGTTTTGCAATGCGCATTGCTGACACACCCGGAGAAAAGAAAATCCATAAACGTGAATATGCATGGAACATGCCAAAGCAGTTTAAGGTGGAAGCAGTGCTGCTCAGTGGTGACCAGGTGGTATTTGGTGGTTGTAGCCCAGACCGTAGTAAAGGGTTTGTTAAGGTAATTAATATAGAGGATGCATCAGTTGTAGTAGAAACGGAACTTCCAGCACCGGTCTGTCACGATGGAGTGTCGCTCATTACGAATACACTATTTGTAACTTTAGAAAACGGTCAGGTCGTTTGCCTTGGGCAATAAAAAAGCCCTGCAAGTTGCAGGGCTTTTGTTTAATAAGCGTAGGCTAGAGTGTGAAATAATTAACCCATTCGCCATGATTTTTACAGTGTCCAGCGATGCGAATCATATCACCTTTTTTAACATCTTTAGGGAGAGCAGCGAGGTAAACCGTTTCTTTGCCTTTATTAGCGGTGATGTCTTTGCCACTAAAGACGGCATATTGGCCGTTGTCAGCTTTGCTTATTTTCGGCCAGCTGCTGTAAGCGCTTTTTACTTCCTCAGCAGTATCATCTGTTGCCTTGCGGATAGTTATATAGTCATACCAATGACCGGTGTCCTCGAGATCTGCATTGGCTTCTGAATTTGGATGGCGTGCATAACCTTTACTTTCATCGCCAAACATAACAGCCAAATAACCATCGGGTGTCTTTTCAATTTTTGGCAAATATGGTAGATGTTTACCAACATGCTTTTTATCACCGCCAGCACCAGAGATAGCACCGTGATATGATTTTGGTGCAGCGCCTGCTAATGCACGTTTGGTGTTAAAAGCAATTTCATCCCAGTCAGCTGGTTTTGCACCAGGTAAAGCGAGCGGGTCATTGCTGGCCCTGCCAGGCTTGCCAGAGCAAGACGTGATAGACGGAACGAGAATAATGGCTCCACTGAGCAGGGCCATTTCTTTGATAAAGTGACGACGGTCAAGCATGTATTAAACTCCTGAAAGTAGTCTAGATCTTTTCTACCAACGACCTAGTGACAATACTGCTTCATGGATATATGTTTGCTGTATGGATGACACTCACTGCTGCCAGTGTGTCATCAGTGATTCGAGGTCTTCTTGTTTTATTTGTAACTTTTGCGCATTCATCGAATCGCTCATTTGCTCTGCAGTGCGAGCACCAATAATTGGATAACAAGGGAAGGGGCACTTGAGTAAGGCGTGGAGTGCAAGTTGGTTTGGACTACAAAGATAATTATGAGATAGCTCTTGAATGTGTTCTATAACACTTTTATTAGCTTCGATTTTGTACGCATTCAGTTTCTCGTGATCCATTAATGCTTGAAAGTTGCTGCATTTTGAAAAAAGACCGCTAGCTTGAGATGAAAATGCATAGGCTGAAAATTGTGCCTGAGTGTGCCACTGAAAACCTTGCTTGGTCATGTAGATTGTGTCGTTGTGAGAACCAGTTCCTTCTTTGGTTTTCGCTAGACTAAATCCAAGCTGGTTGCCCGTAGCTTGCAATAAATTATTTGAATGGGCGTAGCTTAATAACTCATCAATGCGCTCGTATGACCAATTGCTGACTCCGTAGGTTTTAAAAAGACCTGCTACATGAAAATCATGCATCCATTGTGCGATTTCGCTTATTGGAATATTGGGGTCATCGCGATGTAACCAATACATATCGATGGTTTCGATGTGCATGCGCTCGAGGCTGTCGCTGATATCCGATCGAATGGCATCTTGTGTAACGCGTTTTTCACCTGACTTAAAATCTGGATGTGCGCCTTTGGTCATAATTGCAATGTCAGAACGGCAATTGCGTGATTGCAGCCATTTGCCAATACATTTTTCACTCGCACCGGCACCATTTTCTTGCCACACGCCATAAACATGGGCTGTGTCTAAAATGCGACCACCTAATTCATAATAATGATCCATGAGCATAAAGGCATCGTCTTCTGATGTTCCTGTGCCATACGGTGCTGTTCCTAAACAGAGTGAGCATATCTCAGTCATAGTTTTCTTCATTTCATAAAAAAAGGCTGCATTTACAATTGTAAATGCAGCCTTTGATCTAACTGCTTTCTTATTTAACTTTAATTAATTCCACTTTGAAAATTAAAGTCGAATTAGGTGGAATGGTATTGCCCACACCTGCGGCGCCATAACCGAGATTTGGTGGAATTGTTAGTTCGTAAATGGCGCCTTCTTTCATTAATTGCAGTCCTTCGGTCCAGCCTGGTATGACTTGGTTTAAGGCAAAGCTAATCGTTTTGCCTCGTTTGTAAGAACTATCGAAGACGGTGCCGTCGGTTAATTTGCCTTCATAGTGCACTTCAACAGTGGCCGTAGCTGCTGGCTGTGCACCAGTGCCTGCTTTGATAACTTTATATTTTAAGCCACTTGCTGTTGTCACTACAGCCGCAGCGGGAGCTGGATTTAATCCAATTAATGTGCCAGATAAATCGGTATCAGGTTTTTTTGCTTCGCCTGTTGCTTTTTCAGCTGTGGTATCAGTAGGTTTTGTGGTTTCTGCTTCGGCCGTTGGTTTTTCTTGAGCAGGGGCAGGAGCAGGAGCTGCTTCGACTTTTGTCGTTTTAGTACCGTCAGACCAGGAAAGGGCTCCGTCAGCACCGGGTTTACCGGTAACACCGTCTTTACCGTTGCCACCATTGCGACCATTGCGTCCTTTGCGTCCATCTTGCCCAACGCGACCACC
>JANQLF010000059.1 GCA_028280785.1 Planctomycetota bacterium | reverse complement strand
GTCAATGAAACTGACCTGTGCTTCAGCGGCGGATTCCCTGGACCATTAAAAGACATTGCTGGATTATGGGTAGAAGAATTAGACGGCATTCCTGCAGGTGAACGACAGCATATAAAAGTAGATACAAACGATCTTAAATTAGCACAACACTATGAGGCTCAACATTTTGCGGATTTCATTCGCGCTGAAAATACTGAAGTATTGGCAACATTTACCGATGATTATCTAGCTGAACAACCCGCTTTATGTAAAAATTCGTTCGGCAAAGGCTGCTGTTATTATATCGGATTTATGCCCGCCGATAATTTCCTTGATGATTTTTATAAGCAATTAATTGATAAGCACCAAGTTAAACGAAATGCCCAAGATATCCCCATTGGCTTGAGCGTTCAACTTCGAAGAAACGCAAACGCTGAGTATTTGTTTGTGCACAATTTTTCTACTCAAGAACAGACGCTCAATGTCGAGAATGACTGGCAGACACTCACTCCAGCGCAGCTTGCTAACGGCATGCTTAGCCTGAACAGACGGGACTCGTGCATTCTCAGGCGTCCATATAATCCTTAAGCTCCTAGTTAGACATCACTTAAGTATGAGCGAAATTATCATGAGCCTGAGCGCTATGGAAATGGTCATTTGAATCTGACTTGGCTATAATCTCCCATCTGGAGAGCAAAATGGCAAAAACACGCTATGCAATAGTTGGATCAGGCGGTCGCTCGGCAATGTTCAGCGGCGCAATTTATGAACATTATCAAGAACATGCAGAATTAGTTGCGTATTGTGATACCAACCAAACACGCATGGATTTTTACAATAAGCATTATGCTGAAAAATATAACTGCGCTGAATTACCAACCTATAAACCCGATCAATTCGAACAAATGATCAGTGAAAACAAAGTCGATACGGTTATTGTCACCACGGTCGACCGCACCCACCATCTCTACATTATTCGGGCAATGGAAGCTGGCTGCGATGCCATCAGTGAAAAACCAATGACTGTTGATGATGGAAAATGTCGTCAAATTTTAGATGCCATTGAGCGCACTGGGAAAAAACTACGCGTCACCTTTAATTACCGTTACGCACCACGTAATTCAAAAGTCAAAGAGTTACTTCAATCAGGTGTCATTGGCGATGTAAAGTCGGTTCACTTTGAGTGGTTATTAAACACGTCACATGGCGCGGATTATTTCCGTCGCTGGCACCGTGATAAATTAAATAGCGGCGGCTTAATGGTTCACAAAAGCACTCACCATTTTGATTTAGTTAATTGGTGGCTTGATGCGGCACCAGTAGAAGTTTTTGGTTATGGCGGACTCGTCTTTTATGGCCGTCAAAATGCTGAACAACGTGGCGAACCACGTCCTTTTTATCGTGGCACAGGCAATGATCATGACCCATTCCAACTCGACCTCGAAAAAGGTGGTGAACGCCTCAAGAGTCTCTATCGCGACGCCGAAAAAGAAGATGGCTATTTACGTGACCAAAATGTTTTTGGCGATGGTATCAGCATCGAAGATGACATGGCTGTACTGGTGAAGTATAATTCCGGGGCCACTATGTCTTATCACCTCACTGCCTATTCACCATGGGAAGGCTACCGCGTTGGTTTTAATGGCACCAAAGGACGTCTTGAATATGACGTTGAGGAAAACTCGTATATCTCCGGTCATGCCCAAGATGCTAATCGCATTGATATCCGTGAAGGTGAAACTTTCGAAATAAAAGAGCCAACACGTATTTTAATTCGTCCACACTGGGAACAACCGCGCTTGGTCGAAGTAGAGATGAGCGAAGGTGGCCATGGTGGCGGTGATAAACGTTTGCTTGATGACATCTTCTTGCCAGATCCTGAAGCTGATCCCCTCAAACGTGCTGCTAACCACATTGGTGGAGCACAATCAATTTTAACTGGTATTGCAGCAAATAAGAGTTTCGAAACCGGTCTCCCGGTCAATGTGAAATCACTACTGGTTGACCAAGACCCATTAACGGTTTTACGTTAATCGTTTTCCTGCGCGGGTTTTCCTCTGATGAAAGCCCGTGCAGGACGTTCTATAAACCAATAGCTCAACGCGCTTATGCACAATAGCGAAACTGTAAACGTCATTATTAAAAATAATAAGAGCGCCCAGTGGGTTTGACCTAAGAAATCACCCAAACCTGGCCACACCAGTAGAAATCCTAAAAGCGGCACATGCCATAAATAGACCGAGTAAGAAATATTGCCCAAAAAGAGCATGGTCGGTCGACTGAGAAAGCGTGCAAACATTGATCGTTGATCACATAAACTCAACACAAACAATACCAGCCACACATAAATATACATCACATTAACATATAATAAAATCGCTATAATTACGATAAAGCTCGGCAAAGCTAATTTATAGATTGGCATGTTTTTAAACTGCTCGTGCTTGTAAACTTGAAACAAGAGACATCCGCAAACAAAGCCAACCACAGCACGCACCAGACCGAGCTCTATCGCCCCCAAACTAGTTCGCTGCGCATTGTCATGCATCACCGCATGCGATGCATCAACATCTTGATATAATGCATCAATATAGATACCAGCCATCTGACTCTGCTCTAAAATAAATAAAAATAGTATTTGCAAAATGAGGGCAACGCTAAACGCCAATTGCATGCTTTTCACTTTACGCGTACACATCACCAAGAATGGGAATAATAGATACATAGCCCATTCACTACTTATCGACCATGCTGCCATATTCCAAGTTAAACGCGGAAACCAATCCCACGACTGCACTAAAAATAAATTGGCAAAGAATGAAGATGTGGAAACTGGGTCGTAATCAGAAAGTTTTTCATATTTTGGTGGAAAACCATGCACCACATCACCTAAACTGAATAACCAGACGCCAATACCCATCCCCAACAAGGTCACTAGATACAGCGGATAAATGCGCGCAATGCGAGCGCGCCAAAACTCCCTCAAAAACTGGGCTTCAAATAATCTTTGTTCAGACTGATAACGCATGCATAAAACAAAACCGCTGAGAATAAAAAAACAGTCAACAGCCAAATAGCCGTGCAGTGCAACAGAAGCCAGCAGAGAACCTACAACATCATCAAACGGCCGGGCACCTACAACCCACAACAGCATCGCTACATGCAAAAACCACACCCACAGACACAAAACACCACGTAAGCCTGTCAGAGCATGTAATTGTTGCGTTCCCGATGACATCACATCAGCGAACCATTAATAAAGCAAAGGTCAAGGCAGGACTTATTTTTCTTCCTGCACTTCTTCATAAACATGTAAATTACGAATCAGAAAAAATTCAATTTTGCCACTCAAATCCATATCCGCATGAAACTCAAACCTATCCAAACGCGTGCCATCTTTTGGTATAGGTTGGTTGACCTTAGAATTACTATAGCGGCGCATACGATCACCAGACACTTTGAATTTCATGGTAAACCATTCATTATTTTTCCAGTCAGCTTCACTACAGTAAACAAAACCATTAACCCGGGGACCACCTCGACTACTGCCAGTATCAATGTCCATGAGATGTCCTACATGTGGTGCTGACTTCTTTAAGACCTCAAAGGTAACATAGCTATTCGGACCGACCTTAAAGGCATCGCCTCGTGGCAATTGCACATATAGTGCCACCACTGAATAGACATCCATTGCTTTGCGCAATTCCATATTGAGGCATTTACCATCATTCTCCAATGGACTATTAACCACTTTATTTTGTGGCATATAAGAACGAGACAGAAGATGATTTTCCGCATCCTCTTTTTTATCAAAGGCGGCAAATAAATAGGTGATTTTCCCGTCTACTGGTAATCGATTATCCATACGCCAACGGCGTAATGTTTGATTGCCGATATCCAATAAATAGTTTTGCGCTGTAATTGTTTCGATTTGGCCTTCTAAGGCAGCTGTAAGCTCTGCATTTTCGTTACGCTTGGCCTTCTTTAGCTCACGATTAATTGTAGTAATCACCTTTTTACGAAATTTTTGGCATTTATCAAAAGCATCACTAAATAAATCTGCTACTTCTTCATGATATTTATCTTGCTCTTTGATTAATTCAGATGGCAACGTTGTATCAGCAAACAATTCAGCCGCAGGTTCCTGTGTGACTTCCAGTTCTTCCTCAGAACGCCATTTGCAGGACGCTTTTAAAAACTCTTTGGGCAAGGCATCTTGCTTGAACGCCTTTTTACGCTCGGTTACCACTGCAGCTTGCCATTCGACTGCGTTTTCCTGGGCTGCCTTAGATACTTTTTTATCTAAGGCATAGAAATATTTAACTCGCTCTTTGGCAACGAGGTCGACATATTCTTTAAAAACTAGCTCACTGCCCTTTTTCAAGGCCGCTACATTCTGCTTCACCTTTGCCGGTAAACTTGCAGCACTCAGTGCTGTAAAAGCAAAACAAAGTAAAGTACATAGGATTAAGCGTAGAGACATGATGAGCAGATAATATCGGCCAGGATAGATCTGGATAGCGCTAATCACGCAAACGGTACAGCGTATCGCATAACTGAAATCACCTATCGATTGTGGTGGAATCCCGCACGATTTTCAGTGTGTGGGTATTTCCCCACAGCAGAGAATATGTAAATTCAATATATATCTATACTTAAGTTTGGCACGCAAGACGCTCTTAATCTATCAAGTTTCAACCACATTTCCTCAATCAGGAGTACAACCATGTTTAAAACTATAGTCCCTTGTCTGGCGCTAGCTGTCTGTGCTTGGACCGGAACCGCTCAAGCCGCTGAGCATTCGCTCAAAGAGCGCATTGAGAACCACAAAGAACGCGTCGAGGCTCACAAAGAAAAGGTCGCCGAACGCAAAGATAACCGCCAAGAGCGCCGTGAAGATCACAAAGAAAAGGTCCAAGAACGTCGTGAGGACCACAAAGAAAACGTCCAGGAACGCCACGAAGCACATAAAGACAAAGTTGCTGAAATGCACGCTAAATGGAAAGAGCGCGTCGCTGATATTAAAGCACGCTGTAAAGAAGGCTCTGAAGAGCGCAAAGCCAAATTTAAAGAATTCTTAGCCGAACATCCAAACGCCAAGAAATGGCTCGCAGCGAATAAAGATAAAATTCAAGCGAAACGCGCTGAGCGTCGTGAGAACCACAAAGAAAAAGTACAGGACCGTATTGAAGCACACAAAGAAAAGGTCCAAGATCGTCGCGAAGATCACAAAGAGAAAGCCCAAGACCACCGCGAAGCGCATAAAGAAAAAGTACAAGACCGTCGCGAAGCACACAAAGACAAAGTGCAAAATAAAATTGAAACACGCAAAGATAACGTTCAACAACGACGCGAGAATCACAAAGACAAAGTACAACAACGTCGTTCAAATATCAAAGATCGCCGAAGCAAATAAACTAAGGACAACAAAAAAGCCCGGTGCACATGCACCGGGCTTTTTTATTGGTATTAACGGGTTTCTTTATTGATCGATATCCAAATCCTGCGCAGCAAAGAGCACGCCATCAACATAACACTCCACCATTACAGTACGGAATTTCCCAGTTAATGGCGCTTCATAAGTCCAGGTATTTCCGGTCATTGTAGCAGCATTACCGTCAACTAAGACGGTCACGACACCATCAAGGCCATCAACGACCTGTCCACTGAGCGTAACTGTATCTGCACCACT
>JANQLF010000047.1 GCA_028280785.1 Planctomycetota bacterium | reverse complement strand
GTCTTCTTCTGGGTCATTCAGTGGAGTGATGGTGTCACCTGGCAGGCTGACTTCATTGCCTTCAGCATCAACACCAACGACTTTAACGGTTGGCGTTACGCCTTCGACAAGATCTTCGAGTCCGAGGTCTTCCGCTTCTTCTTCACCATTTTCAACGACAATTTTTGGTTTCGGCGCCGGTTTAATTGGATCAATTTTTTCAATTTCTTTAATTTCAGATTTGAATTCAGGTACTTTCATGCCGAGTGGGTCAGACTTGTCCCAGCCGTAACCAATCGGTTTTGGGTCAAATATTTCAAATTGTGCTAGGAAATCAGCGTGGCAGCGGAGGCCATGGCTTAACTGACGAAGCTCTTCTACGGAAACTTGGTCTTCAACTAATGCTTGGCTGACTTCGAACATCGCATCTTCAAAACTAGTGTCATCAGGCATGCCACCAAGGAATTGAAGCAGGATGTATTGACCTTCATCGCAAGCAAAGGTCGGAATGCTGTAAACGACGTTCAGCGCATGCTCGACCATATCACGACGTACTAAGGTGGTTTGATCGAGTGCGCGCAGGGTTTGCATGCCTTCTTCGGTAGGAGCGATTTCGGTGACCTTCATCTTACGGAAGGCGGTGTAGAGATCGGCGAGGAGGTTGATGACATCCTCAGCTTTTTCTCTGCAGCGAGGGTAATCGTCACCTAAAATATCCTGAACTTCGCGGACATTGGCCATACGCATGTCGTTCCAATCAACGAACTCTTCACGAATCGATTGGAGGGCATTCTTAGCGAGGTCATTGCTGGCGCCGAGGGCCAGAATCTGGTGCATCATCGCCTCGATGAAGTCATCGAACTCTTCGTGGGCGTAATCACCATAGCGTTTTTGGAGTGCAGTACTGATTTTGCTAATTTTTTTTGACAATGCCGAAGCTTTGCTCATGAGCGATCCAAGGATTATAAGGTGTTTCGGGCGCGTATTTGGGCGTCGCAATCTAGTGCCCGGTTGGGCATGGTCAACTTAGGTATTCTTCATAATTCGCTTCAATTGATGCTTGTGGCCTTCATATTTAAACATTTGTCAAGTTTAGACCTACGATGACGCCTTGATTCCAATAAGTGTCTTCGGTTTGGACACTTACTCGGTTCATACTGGTTGACCTTGGCTGCTATTCCGCAGCATAGGAACCCATGACTGAGGCCCAAGATCCTCCACCTAAAGATTTGGATGAAACTATTCCAACTAATCTTCATAAGGCGAAGGATACGTCTGATCCAGATATGACGATTCCTATGGGGGCTCCAGACCTCGATAAAACTGTCCCAACAGATTTCAATACAGACAATATGGATACGATTGGGATGGCTGCCACCATTCCAGCGCGTAATTTTAATGAATCCGATACCAATGCGACCATTACATCGCCTAACGAATCATCTGGCACTTATGCAGATAATTTAACGGGTCAACAATGGGGTGATTTTGAATTAGGTAGAAAAATCGGTCAAGGTGGTATGGGTGCTGTTTACATCGGTAAACAAGTGAGTCTCGACCGACCTGTTGCGATTAAAGTTTTACCGACACACCTCAGTAGTGATCCGAGTTTTCGTAAGCGCTTTGAGCTTGAAGCAAAAGCCGTCGCGCTGATTACCAGTCCGTATATTATTCAGGTTTTTGGTGCTGGTGAACACGATGGCCATAGCTATTTCGCTATGGAATTTGTTGAAGGTAAAGATTTAGGCGAACGCATTAAAGATGGTCTACGGCCAACTCCAGAAGAATCAGCCGGATTTTTATTACAAGCAGCAAAGGGTTTGGCAGCAGCAGGCGAACATAATTTAATTCACCGTGATATAAAACCGGGAAACATGATGGTCACCGATAAAGGTGAGCTGAAAATAATGGATTTTGGTTTAGTGAAATTAAAGAATGAAGACGGCAGCAGTGGTGGTGGATTAACTATGGCTGGTGCCGTCATGGGCACCGTCAATTATTTCAGTCCCGAACAGGGCCGTGGTGAAGAGTGTGATCAAACAACCGATATTTACGCCTTAGGTGTTGTGTTTTATCAATTGCTGACGGGCTCGTTGCCATTTAGTGGAACGGATGCGACTGCAGTTATTTATCAGCATATACACGCTGAGCCTCGTGCGCTAAAAGAAATAAATCCAAACATACCAGATTCATATCAAGCTATTATAACGAAGTGTTTGCAGAAAGACCGCCGCAAGCGCTATCAGACTGCAAAAGAATTAATTAAAGATTTAGAACTTATTATTGAAGGTGCGAAACCACAGCACGCCCCGATCGAGCCAAATGAAACAACAGCTGCTGGCAGTGTAGCAGATAAAAAGGGCTCTAATGCAGGTCTGATTTTGGTTATCATTTTATTGTTGGCAGGTGCAGGTGGTTATTATTGGTGGGACCAACAAAATAAACTTCAGAACCAGGGCAATAATCAAAATAATAATCAGCAAAATACGACGAACAATACTAACAATAACCAAACAACTGTTCTGGTGGATCCATTGGTTAAAGCCGGACAGTTATTGGGTACCGGTAAACTTGATGAAGCTGATGTGTTAATTACGCAGTTTTTATCAAAAGATCCTGGCAATGATGAGTGGTTGGATTTGTCGAAACGCTTGCGCATTCTTCGTGCGGAAGAGGCGATTAAAAATGCTAAGAAAGCCATTCAGGTCGAAGACTACGAATTAGCAGCAGCGCAATTGGATAAGGCTCAAGAACTAGGCGGTCCTGAGGATGACATTGAATCTTTACGTGCGGTTATTCGTGAGCATTCAGGCTTAGCCACTAAATTAACTGTTATTCGCAGTCATCTTTCCGAGGGCTTGCCAACAAAGGCTCTTGGAGTCCTAGATGAAATTGGTATTGGTGATGCTAAGGGAGATGCAAAAGTTCTTAAAGATTTACGCGCAGCGGCAGATAAAATGAAAGGTGAGCTGGATACGGCACATAAAACCTTAGCCAGTGGCGATATTGACACAGCACGTGGTTTATTCCAGGCGTCTTTGGAATCTTACCCGAATGCAGCTGCGCGAAATGGATTGAAGGCACTTGGGCCCGCAGCAATGATTAATCGTGCATTGGATAACAACCAGGTGGCATTGGCCGAAGAGCAATTACGTGAGTTGAAGGTGTATATTCCAGAATCACCAGCCATTCAATCCATGCAGGGACGTATCGATATTGTCGCTCTTTATGTTAGTGCTAAGCAAGCAGCAAAGCGCGGTCAGCTTGAAGAAGCGGAAAAGCTACTGGTTCGACTGCGTCTTTTGGCACCAGGTTCTGCGCGGGTTAAAGATCTGGGCGCTTATGTAAAAGAAAAACAAGTTTTATTTGCCTTCAGGCAAGCCGTTAAAGACAAGGATCTTCAAAAGGCCAAGGAGCAAATGGAGCTGCTTAATAAAATAGCCCCTGAGAGTGAATCGGTGCAAATAGCTCGTAGAGAGTATGCAGATTCAAAAATTGAAGAAGATGCAGCTAAAAAAGAACAAGAGTTATTTGAGCAAAAAATCAAACAAAAAGTTAGTGAAATCGAGGGGATGATCGCAAATGATAGCCCAGATTTCAACGGTATACAAAGTGCTATGAAAAAATTGGTAGAGCTTGGCGGCTCTATGCGACCGGAAATTCCAGTGTTGAAGGTTAAGATAGATGACAAGAAAGCGGCTTTAAGTATTGCTGATTCATTTGCAAAGATAGATAAAGCAATCCTTGCGGCGAATGCGGACGTGTTGCCGAATTATGTTGCAGATGACAATTTTATAAAACTGTTGGGTAGTTTCATGAATAAAGCTGACTTGACCTTTAGTCATAAAGTGAAAAGTGTGAAGCGAAGCGGTGAACAAGCGCAGGTGCGTGCGACCTTGACTAATGGCTACCAATCGTTCCCGCAGAATGATTTAGATATTGATTATGTATTTAAACGTCAGGAAAATGTCTGGCGCATTCAATCTTTCAAGCCGGTTCAATAAATATCGGATGATGAGGTATTATATGTCACGGATGATGTGTTTATTATTGCCGTTGTTGTGCATGACAACGTTGTTGGCTCAAGAAGACTTGCCGCTAGGCATTTTAAAAGTGCAAGCAGACAAATCTTTAGTGACTGCAGAATTTCAATCGGCACACGGTTTATTGCCAGATGATATGGTAGCGATTTTTGGACCAGGAAAGGTCGAGAAACACCCATTAACAAATCAAGTAACAACTGAATATCGCAAGCAGGTAGCAAAGGCACATGTTATTAAAGTCACGGCAAAAACGTTGACCGCAAAAGTGACATTTTTAAAAGATGATGTGATTCTTGAAAATGGATTTGATGTCATACCTATGCCTGGCGAAGCAAGCCCTGATGCGCCACCGGTTATTAATGGTAAGATTGAGGATATTGTTGTAGATGGTCAACAAACGGTCACTGTCCATGTGCCAATTAAAGACCCAGAAGGCCAGCCGCTTGGTATTACGTGGTCGCTCAAAGGTGAAGCTGGAAATACGGGCAGGTTATCAGCGCAAACATCGGGTACGCCTGAGATCGTATGGTCTGCGCCTGGTCATGCTTCTTCCGGCGCAATTGTTGCTGTAGCTGTAGACCCATTGGGCCAAAAATTACAAGTTGAAATACCATTCGTTAGCGGTGAGGTTTCTGCTGAATATCGTAAACGCGCTTTAAAACCATTTGCTACGTTTGGTGGTACATCTGGCCTGGCTTACAATGATATGGTTCAAGCTCATAATGGCGAATTTTGGGCAATAGGCGCTGATGGACGATCAATAATTCAGTTAATGGGTTGGTCGTCACCGCAAGTTTTGGAAGTGGCGAGCGAGGCTAATTTACGTCAGCCCAAAGCAGTATTTCCATTTGGTAGAGAATTATTTGTTTTAGATGGTGGCAGTCGCAGTGTTATGGTCATCGCTGCAGGTGGCCAATTACAGCGTCAATTTGGGGCTTTAAAGTCTCCTACTGATTTAACTGTAACAAGTGATGGTACAGTTTTGGTTGCCGATCAACAATCGGGTGGTGTGCAAGTATTTGAAAAAGACGGAACCTTTCGCGCAACTTTAGGGCGGTCTGGGACTGGTGTAGATTCCTTTAGTGGCTTAACCCGAGTATGTGTCGACAAGGAAGACAATTGCTACGCATTGGATGCCGGCCAACGCATGGTCCTACGCTTTGATAGATTTCACAGACGTCTAGATACGTGGACTATTCAAGGTGATCCGCAAATTAAATTGATGGATATAAAGGCTCATCCACTTGGATTATTAATTTTACAATCTAATGGTCAGGTGCTTATTCATACCGAGCAAGGATTGTCGGGTAACGCTATGCCGAGTCCAATTGATAGTGGGTTGGTTGATAGATTAACTGAACCAAGTTCGTTGATTAGTGACCGTACTGGTCGTGTTTATGTAACATACCCACGAGAAGGGGTTATCGTACGTTATAATAAACAGGGTAAACTGTTTGGCGTTCGTGGTCCGTCACTGTGGAAATATAATAAAGTGGTAGCAGACGGCCGTGGTTGGCATTATGGGCTCAATACCAGTAATGGTTTTGTGTATGCCCACGATGATGAAGGATGGCGCGTTTTCCGATTTGGTGGAATGGAGCGTGATGGCGGACCATTTCAAAGACCTCATGTTTTAGCAGTTGCTCATAATGGCAGTGCCGTTGTGGTTGGTGATCAACGTCGCATGGCCTTGGAGCGCTTTAATATGAGCGATCAAGGTAAGAGTAAGATTACCTTTGGGCAACAGGGCACCAATAACGGGCAATTTAAAGAAATTTCTGCAATCTGCATGGATGATTCAGGATTCACTTATATAGCGGACGAAGATAATCATCGCGTAAGCGTATTTAATGAAGAGGGTAATTTTCTTTATAACTTCGGTAATTATGAGCGCGGAAGAACTGCAGGTGAAATTGTTCGCCCACAATTTATTTGTGTTAATGCCGCTGGTACCATTTGCTATATTTACGACGGTAAAAAATATGAAATTCAAAAATTTGAATTGAACTTGGGTGATGGTATTGCCAAGCATGTGACCAATGGCGGCGGCCGAGGTAAAGCTATGGGTCAAGTTTCTAGGCCTGTTGGATTAGGCTGCGATAGATTCGGTTTATTGTATTTATTGGATAGTGGCCGTAGAGATTTACAGATTCTCGATTTCCGAGGTAATAATTTAGTTGGTATTGCTACGGTAGATATGAATGAATATAATATGTCGAGTGTTGACGCCTTGGCGCTCAATCCCGATGGCTTGCCAACGATAGGCGCTCGTGGCCAATTCATGTCAATGCGTTGGGAAAAGCCTTAATATCTAAGTCATTAAAAAAGCCCTGCTCAAGCGAGCAGGGCTTTTTTGTGTTATTTTTAATTAGCTAAGCATGTCGGCAACGGTTTCGCGTTCACCGGTTAATTCTGCATTAGTTGCAGCAATTTTTTCTTTGGCAAAATCATTGTGTTCTACACCGTGAATAATTTCATAGGTTCCAGGGGCCGTTGTCTTAACGGGAACACTCGCCCAGACACCTTCAGTGAAGCCATAAGAGCCGTCTGAACAGATGGCAATTGAATGGATGGTGTCACTTGGTGTGTGTAGGGCTTTGACGTGGTCAATTAATGCATTGGCGGCAGAACCTGCGGAGGACAGTCCACGGGCTTCAATAATTGCTGCGCCGCGTTTGCCGACTGTTGGGATAAAGGTTTCTTGTAACCAGCTTGTGTCGCTGATGACATCGGTGACTGCTTTACCGCCGATTTTAGCGTTGTAAAAGTCAGGATACATTGTTGGGCTATGGTTACCGTAGATAATCAGGTCACTGATTTCTGTTACGGCAACGCCGGCTTTTTGGGCGAGTTGTGTTGCTGCACGGTTTTGATCAAGACGTGTCATGGCGGTAAAGCGGTCAGCGCTTAAACGCTTCGCTTGGTTGGCGGCAATCATGACGTTGGTGTTGCAAGGATTACCGACAACTGCGACGCGACAGTCATCTGCAGCGACCTCATCGATGGCTTGGCCTTGGCCTATAAAGATTTTTCCATTGTCTTTAAGGAGGTCAGCACGTTCCATGCCTGGTCCACGTGGTTTACTGCCAACTAATAGGCACCAATTTGCATCTTTAAATGCAACTTCTGGATCATCAGTTAAAACAATATTTTGTAACAACGGGAAAGCGCAGTCGTCGAGTTCCATAGCGACGCCTTTGAGGGCGGCCTGTGCTTTATCAACGGGTATTTCAAGGAGCTGCAAAACAACGGGTTGATCTTTACCAAACATTTCACCGGCGGCTATTCTTGGAAGTAAGCTGTAGCAGATTTGGCCTGCGGCACCGGTTACCGCGACATGAATGGGTTTGGTCATCTTAAAAATCCTTCGTCAGTTATGGTTGGATCGCCATACTGTGTGCGATTTGAGTGCTGCCAACTCTTGGTTCCCACTCAGCTTTGGTATGCGTATGGTGAATAGATGTCAGCGCAGAAACGGCACTATTAGTAGTCTTGTGAACTATACGCTCAGGCCTAGATGAGCGAAGATCGCGCGGCCGAACAATTGCAGTATATCAAGACTGAAGTGAAGCGATGTCAGGTCCGATGGACAGCGCAGCGCCAGGTGATTGTTGAGCACTTCATTGCCAATAAGGGTCACTATACCGTTGAGGATTTTTTTGGGGCAGTCAGCGTTCAGGATTCGAGTATTAGTATGGCAACGGTTTATAGGACCTTGAACTTACTTGTAGATATTGGTGTCGCAGTTAAGCGGGTGTTTGGTGATGGTCCGGCAACATTCGAATTCATATTGAATCGAGATCATCACGATCATTTGATAGATGTCGATTCAGGTGAAATTGTTGAATTTGTTGACGAGGATATCGAGCGATTACAGCAATTAGTGGCTGAAGAACTTGGCTATGATTTACATGATCATCGTATGATTTTATACGGACGTAAAATTAAAAAATAACTTGAGTATCTTTGGTGCCAATAGGACTTATTGCTTATTCTTTGATCCGGCACTAAGAGCGAGGATAACAATGATTAAAACGACTGCTCCAAGTACGATGTAGAGATAGAGCGGATAATCATTGTTACTTTTGGTGTCTTTGTTATCTGCTTCGGATTGTGTCGGTTGTTGGTTGGGAATTGGACTCGTTTCTGGGGTAATTACTTTTGTTGTCATGATTTGGCCAGTGGTGCGATTTTCTAAGGCCTCTGCCCAATCTACATTTAGAAAAATATCGTAGCCAGGATTTTGATCTTTTATTTGGCAGGAACAGGAACCGCTGAGGAAAATCATGGACTCAATGATAAGTTCTTTGTCGATACCTTTGCCCATCAACGGCCATAGCGCTCGTCCTTGACCGAAAATTGGAATGGCAATTGGATCTTGAGACTTGGTAAGCTCATCGTCATTACGTGTAAGCATGGTGTAGAAAACCTGCTCTTTTGCGTCGCCCTTTTTTAAGGCAATAATGGAGCTGTGAACCTTTGGGATCCCTAGGTCTAGCGTTCCGTCCTCTAATTCTTCACCGCTATCTTCAAATTCATTGCCACCTAGGCGCTCGTTGATGTCATTTTGTAATTGCGGAACGTAATCTTTGATGGTCTTCTGTAGCGTTTTTAGAGCCTTGGCATTTTTTTCCTTGTCCTCGCATTCGATAAATAGCCAGACGAAACTGTGTCCACCAGTTAATCGCTTGTAAAGATCGGTGCGTAGTGGTGAATTGAGTAGTTCATCTTTAGTTTTTGCGGTCAATGCTTTGCTGAAAAACGGTTCCGGATTATTTTCATAAACGGGAAAAAGAGCAGTGAGGGCGGTGCTTTTATCTTTGGTGTGTTTTTGCGCTAGGGCTAAATCTTTTTTGTCTTCAATGTTACGAACGTCCACGGTTTCGATGACGTATGGTTCAACTTCTAGAAATTCACTCAAATGTTTGTTGAAGTCATCAATGATTTTTTGTTCTTGCTCAGTGAGATCCTGAGTGTGATAAACACGAATTATAAAAGGATCTGGAGACCAGCGTTCTATCGCATATTGAAAAACAGGCGTTGAGCAGGCAAATGATAGTGCAGAAGTGCACACAAGCAAAATTGCTGATAGAATATATTTCATGATATATGCTTGCATACGGGGCATTGAGGGTCGCGTTTGATTTTCACTTTGGTGAACTCCATATCGTGGAAATTGCACAAAAGCAACTTGCCAGCGAGGGTGTCGCCATAGTTGCTAATACATTTGATGGCTTCCAGCGCACCCATGCATGCAATAGTGCCTGATGTCGCACCAAACACTGGGAATTTTCGCTTCCATGCAGGGGGAATTTCTGGAAAGAGGCAATTGAGACATGGTGTTTTGCCAGGAACAATGGTCGTTACTTGGGCATCCATATCGTACATTGCTGCCTCGACGAGGATTTTATTATATTTAACCACATATTTATTCATGAGTATGCGCTCTTCAAATAAAGGCGCACAATCGACAACAACATCCGCTTGCTTGACTAATTCTTCGGCGTTATCTGAATTAATATTAGCGTTAACGCAGCTTAGATTGATGTGGGGATTTAAATCTTTGAGCCTTTTCTCTATTGATTCAATGCGTGGCGTGCCCAGTGCTTCGTGCGTCATCAGTAACTGTCTATTTAAATCACTGGGTTTGATATTCCCACCATGAGCTAGTATGAGGTTGCCGATGCCCGCAGCAGCGAGCTCGTAGGCAACGACACTGCCTACTCCGCCAACCCGTGAAACAAGAACCGTAGCATCTTTCAATAATTGCTGACGTTCTGGACCGAAACCTGGGGTATCGATTTGCCATTCGTAGCGTGCCAATTCATGATCGGTCAAATCTGCCATTTAAGCACCCCCAGCGATAGGGGACATAAAGGTGACTTGTTGTTGATCAGTTAGTGCGGGATTGTCGTCCCAAAAACACTGTTCGTCACCAAGGAAAAGTAAAATAACGCGTCGCAGACGCTTATTGTCATCGAGTAGCAGTTTTTCTAGATCGGCGCCATATTTATCACAAATTAAATTGATGAGATCTTGTGCATGAGCTGAATCATCAATCTCAACAGTTTCTTTACCAATGCCGATGATGGTTTTAATTTGAGCCATGTATGTAAGGTGAATCTTCATAAAGCTTCCGGTTATTGATCTGATAATTCTTGGAAATCTCAGTGAAAATCAAGCTAATTGGCGGCATAGACTGGCTTTGCAGTATCCAGCCTTACTAACGTGTAATTCCCTTTTGCTGTGACTGAAAATGCTAACAACTGAACTTTGCAATTTTATAACACAGTGCTGCTGTCTTTAAGGTGTTATTAAGTTTTTAAATAACCCTTGCTCTTAAAGCAAATGATTGCTATAAGCCGCCGTTATCGATTGAGGAGCTTCCGTATGCGCATTGCAGTTTATCAAATGGCAATTGTTCCGAGCAATGTTAAAGAGAACTTTGAGAAAATAGATAGGTTTTTATCAGAGGCACAGTTGCAAGGTGTTGATCTGGCAGTGGTGCCAGAGTGTTGCCTGACGGGCGTTTTAGACTTGGCTCATAATCCAGATTTGGTCGATCATGACGGCGCTTATTTGCAGCGGTTTAAACAGATGTGTAAAAAATACAGAATTGACTTGGTAACTGGATCATTTCGAGAAAAAGTGAGTGATGCCATTTTTAATGTGAGTTATTATGTAGATTGGAATGGTGATGTGCTGGCACGTTATGCCAAAAGACATCTCTGGCATACCGAACGCAGTGCCTGTACACCGGGTCTTGGTATTTCGATAGCACATTCACGTTTTGGAAAAATTGGCTTGGCAATTTGTTGGGATTTGGCCTTTGCTGAACATTTTCAAGAACTATCTATGAAAGAAGTTGATGTAATTGTTTGTTCTAGTTATTGGTCTTATGAAGATGCAGGTATTGGTCAGGAATTTAATAAAACATGTGAAGTGGATTTTGTGAATGCATCGACGCTGAGTCGGGCTTATGAAACCGAATCAATAATGGTTTTTGCCAATGCGGCAGAGCATGTTCAACCTGGAATGGAAACGGGACTCATTGGGCAGTCTCAGGTATGTTTACCGATATTGGGAAGGGTTGGGCATATAGAGCATAATGGTGAGGAAGTGCTCACTGTAGATTGTGATCTTGAAGTTCTTCCAGTCGCTCGCCATGTGTATGGGATAAGATCTGACCTTAATTCATATGCACAAATAGTATAAGTGCTGAATATGTCAATGGATGCGACTTGCAGAAAATTCTTGATTCAAAAAAATGAAACTATAGTATCAAAATTATAGAACAATAGGATCACTATTTTGAACACTACAAATCGCCGCAATAAAAACTTCTCAGATACAATGGAATGGCTAACTGATGAATTGGCCGATCTTTGTGATGTCTATGGCAAGATCCCATCACAAAGACAATTGGCAAAATTGAATGGCTGTAGTTTGGGGACCATGCGCAAAGCAATAAGTGCTTTGGAGGATAGGGGTTTTCTATCCACGAGACATGGCCACGGAACGTTTTTAACCCAAGAAAGTCATGTCCAACAACAGGTATCAGCAATTCAAGAAAATTTGGCAGTATTGATACCAATTGGAACGACCGTCACTGGAGAACCGAGGGCGTTTCCTGCTTATCTCTATGAAATGTGCCTTGGCATGAAAAGGCGGGCTGAAGAATTTGGTTATAATTTATTGTTAAAAACATTCGAATATGATTCGGAGAATAAAGAAAAACAAATAAAAGAATTCATACATTTGGTGAATAGAGAAAGTTGTGCAGGTGTAGTCTTATCCGCTGTTTGGCAAAAAGACGTGCAACAACGCATCTATAAATGTGGAAAGCCAGGAATTATAGCTGATCACTGGGCGGAATCTGGTGTAAAATGGGATTCAATAGAGCCGGCGACCGCCGATCACATCGAAGAGATGATTACCCTTCTAGTTAATATGGGGCACCGAAAAATTACATTATTTGTGCGAGAGAATGATCATAACCCTGCTATTTTAAGTGGGTATCGTCAAGCGCTATCAAATTTGCGAGATGAAGAGGTGGCCGGTGATTTGGTGGAAATCCCACAACGACGAAGTTTAATGAAAGATTGTTTTTTGTCTCTTGTCGATAAATGGACTGATTCACCGGAATGTCCGCATGCCATAGTGAGTCCAAACCCAAGTTATCTCGACATGTTGAATGATATCCTTAAAGATAGCTCAATTAAAATCCCTGAAGACATTTCGTTTGTAGGCTTTCCTACCTCTACAGCAGTTATTTCTAATGAGCTATCGGGCATAATTATAGATTGGCAAGAATTTGGCCATGAATGCATCGATAAACTTGTAGAGAGAGTTAAAGATTCGAGCAAACCTGTAGAAGTAATAAAGAAAAAATTCCCATTTCAATTTGGTGAAACAATATCTGTGCGTTCTGAAGTGAACGTGTGAAAAGGAGTTGTCCAATGAGGCATTTTATAACTTTGAGCGTGTTATTTATTCTGTTGTCATCAGTGCTTACTGTTGATGGCGCCGAAAAATTCCCGCTTATACCAAAAGTGAACGAAAAGATAGCGGTGGATGGTGCGCTGTCAGAGTCGAGTTGGGATAAAGCAACTCTTTGCAAATTGGATAATTTAGTAATGGGTTCTGCGTCAATTGAACCGGCGACGGTTAAGCTTTTATCTGATGACAAGAATATTTACATCGGGGCAATTATAGAAGAGTCTAATCCTAAGGGTCCCGGGATGAATGACTTTGCCACCAATGGAAATAGTAGAAATTATGGTATTCGGCAAGCGGGTTCTGATTACCTTGGAGTTATCTTGGATGTTGGTAAAGATGGTTTTTCGGCATATTTAAGCATTTTTGTCAATGCCTTGGGTGAACATTGTGTGTATGGTACCTGGCCGCAGCATGCGTCGAGTAATTTTACTGGATTGCAATTTCCCAACAGCATTAGCAGTGCGGCTAAGGTCAATCTCAAAGATAAGAATTGGACATTGGAATTAGTTATTCCCTGGGGTGATGTGCTTAAATATCCTTTGCAAGGAATCCCGAAGCACATTGCCATGAATTTTAGAAGAACGCAGTGGGGTGATGATCTACAGGGTCGTAAACCAACAACATCATGGAATTATTCAGTTGATCGTAGCGCAAAGCTGATGAGGCAGCATTACGAACATATGGTGAGTTGGCAGCCGATGTTATCGGCACCAATTTGGGTAAAAAATGGTTTTGATATATTTTTTCAATACCCATATCCGAATGAGGTTGGCGTGTTTGAAGTAGAAGGTGCAAGCTTGGATAATAAAGTTATTACTGGTGATACGCACAAAGTCGAAGCACTTTATCAAACCAGTTGGATGAAAGTGAAGCATCCCGGTTGGGAAGAAAAGCCACGTTTGTTACGCTGGGGAGATGTGCGTCCTACATCTTTTCCAGATATTGACACAAAGGCATTGATTTTAAGTAAGCCGCGTCCAGCACATTCTAATTTGGAGTTCGCAACAAAACCAACGGTAACTGCAAGTGATGAAAAAGTGAGTGTTAAATTTGCTTTAACAAAGCCTAGTGACGTTTTGGTGAGTGTGCTCGATAAGAATGGCAAGGTTGTGCGAGTCTTGGGTCATGGCTTATTAGGTGATAATGCACCGGTTCCATTTAAAAAAGGCAGTTTAAGTCAGACATTGGAATGGGATTATAAAGATGCCGCTGGGAATGAAGTGCCTAAGGGCTCATATCACATCGAAGTTTCTGCAGGTTTGAAGACCAGCACCAAACGTATTTTAGACATGAAATTAGATAAAAGTGGCAAACCTAGCTGGCCAGCATTATTAGATGTCGAGTCAATGCCGAAAGCTAATCCAGATAGTGCCAAGATGAAAAAACATGACCACGGTGGTGGCGGTGGTAATCATTTGGCTATCGATTTTGATAAAAATCAAGTATGGCTGCCTGGCTACAAGATTTATGACATAGAGAGCGGAAAGCTGGTTAGGGATTTTAAATTTAGACATAATTATCCATCAGGCTTAGTCCGTTCCGGAGAGGTGGAGATACATAATGGTAATTTATATGTCGCCGGTTGGAATGAGCTGTGGAAAACTGATGAGAACGGTAAGGCAATTGCTTGGCATGATTTAGGAAAACCATTTATCGCGAATTTATTTGGTGGTCATTCAAATCCACGTCGTGGTTTAGCAGTGGGTCCAGATGGCAGCGTTTATATTATTCATCATCGAATGGCGCACGGCAATACGCATTCTGACGTATCAAGAATTAGCCCCGGTGGAAAGATTCTAGAGTATGGATTAGTTAACTTGCGCTTAACCACGACGACCGGTGTGCATGTTGACAGTCGTGGCAATATTTATGTCGGTACGCCGGTTAAACCGCAGCTACAAACCTTGCCCGATGAAGTTGGTGGACAGTTGAATGAAGCGTCCTTTAAGATTTATGGAGCAGTTTATGGTTCAATAGCCAAATTCACTCCTGCTGGTGGAAAGCTGGAATGGAATAATGCAGCTAAAAAGTTAAACGCTCCTAAGAACCAAAATGGTATAGGCTTGGAATCTTGCGAGTTGAAGGGGGCTGAGTGGGTTTTACCGGGACTATCACCAACGCTGCCAAGAGCTCGTGGTAAGTCGAATATTAAATGTCCATGTCGTCGTGGCGATTTTGATATCGATCAGTTGGACCGTATCTATATGCCAGATGCCATTATGGGCCGCGTGCATATTGCCGACCCAGCCGGTAATGTTATTGCCACAGTGGGTAAGCGTGGGAATAATATCGATAAAATGGAATTGCGTTGGCCGACCTACGTCATTGCTAATAAGGATTATTTATTCATAGCTGATTTTCTGCATGAAAAATGTGTGCAACTAAATTTGGATTATCAGATTAATGCGTCTGAGAAAATAACTAAAAAGAAAAATCCTGCAAAGGGAGATGATGCTGAGCTTAAGGCTGCTCCAGTAAACCTCAAATTCCCAACTTTTGAAAAGCTGGGTTCAACTAATCACAATAATTTAAATATTCCTAAGGACTTAACTCCCAAGGAGCCATTGAAAGTAAACGTTGGCAAGGTGGTCTTTGACGACGGGTTTGATAGTAATCTAGATAATTGGCAAGTTGAGCGCTGGGAAGAGGGTGATGCGGTTAAGGTGCACATTAAAGACGGCCAAATGCAAGTTGACACCAAAAGTATGAAGCATGGGACGATGGTCTGGTGTAAGAAAGAATTACCTGATGATTTTCGCTTTGAATTTGATTTCACGCCTTTATCCGACGATGGGTTCTTTCTTATTTTCTTTTGCTATAAAGGTAATGATGGAAAATCGGTTTTAGAAAAGCCACATTGGGGTAATCAAAAATATCCGTCCTTATTTAAAAAATACACCAAGGGCCATTCGCGGGGTTATCATATTTCCTATCGGCGTGGTAATGTGGCTGATTGTAATTTTAGGAAAAACCCAGGTCAACGGCTAATGAAGAAGAGCGTCTTAGATGCGAAATTGACCAAGGGTAAGAAGGTGCACGTTGCGTTAACGAAGAAAAATGGACGCTCGGTTTTGACTGTGGACGGTAAGTTGTTCATGGATTACTTAGATGGTCAGAAGCACTATGATGGTGGTGTGATTGGATTGCGTCAGGTTTACAATTCGTCTGGGCTATATGACAACATTAAGATTTCCGAGGTGAAATAAGACTAATGCTGTTGCGGTGTATGTAAGTCAGCAGTCAAAAAATCTTATCCCGGGCTTGTTCTGTGGCTAAATAGCTTGATTCTTTAGCTATGATTGATCGGGAAGAGTTGCTCGCTCGTATACGTGAAGAAGCGAAGTTGAAAAATGTCCGCTGGACTGGTCAACGTAAGGTCATCATTGAGACCTTTATTGATAGCGGGCACCATATCTCGGTCGAAGAACTCCATAAAGAGATTAAAGAGATCGATCCAAGTGTCAGTGCAGCCACAGTCTATCGAACGATGAACTTGCTTGTTGAAATAGGCGTAGCAGTAAAGCGCATTTTCGATCAGGGATCAGC
Organism: Planctomycetota bacterium; assembly: GCA_028280785.1. GTDB lineage: Bacteria > Planctomycetota > UBA11346 > UBA11346 > UBA11346 > JANQLF01. The sequence goes on along the minus strand of JANQLF010000047.1, from coordinate 359 downwards.
TAGCTTTGAGCTGGTTGTTGATCGCAAGCACCATGATCACCTCATAGATGTTGACACCGGCGATGTCCATGAATTTACCAATGATGAGATCGAGGAATTGCAGAAAGTCGTAGCAGAACGGCTTGGTTATGAGCTAATAGACCATCGTTTAGTGCTTTATGGCAAACGGGTTAAGCAAGAATCGACGGGCTCTAATTGAGTCTTGCGCGGCTCTAGGGCGCTACTACGCTTCGCGCCGATCTTGAGCAGCAGATCACAAATTTGGCCTTGTAGCTCAGTTGGTAGAGCAGAGGACTGAAAATCCTTGTGTCGGCAGTTCGATTCTGCCCGAGGCCACCAGGTTCTACTAGGGGCTTTGC
>JANQLF010000146.1 GCA_028280785.1 Planctomycetota bacterium | reverse complement strand
TCCTTCGGGCCCTACCTCAAATCGCGTTATACCGACAGCCGCTTCAGCCACACATGCCGCATCTTGTCCACAGGCAATAAATAATGCAGCTAATCCATTGGCATAATGTCCCTGGGCACCAATCGTTCCGGTCATTATGCCACCAATGGCTGACATTTGCCAATAGTTGACCATGCGCTCGACAGTGGTGTGTAAAAACCGCTGCACATGTTCTGCAGCTATACGTACTTCTGCTATAACTTTTTTACCGCGTACGGTCGTAAATGATTGACCGCTGGCTTTTTTATCGCCGGAGGCATTTGCCTCGACAAACCAATAGGTCGGTGGAATCGGTGTGTTGTTAATAATAAATTCACAGACAGCCTGCGTTGCAATCGTCACCATATTTTGACCAGCAGCATCGCCGGTATGAAAATCGCAAAGCACATAGAGATGATTACCTTCTGCTGCTAAGCGAATTTCTTGCAATCGTGCGTGGTTACTTGTTGATCCAGCAACTTCGATGAGTGCATCTTTTTGTTGAAGCAACCACAGCGAAAACTCAGCCATTTGTAAAATATTTTCAAAAACAAATCCCGGTGAACGCGTGACGCCTTCCGATAACAGCATCGACGTACAACCACCCGCCTTGGAAATCAACACGGCTCCACGATGGTAAGATGCTACTAACGCAGCTTCGGTCGTTGCAAATGGTAAAACATAATCACCCTTGGCGAAGAGACCATTAACTCGTAATGGACCTGCAACCCCAACCGGTAACTGCAAAGTCCCAATAAAATTTTCTATATTAGAGCCATAAACATCTGCATCGTTTCGTTCTAGGACTTCACGAATTTTTGGATCTTGATTTAATTGCTGCCAACGTTGATTCACTGAATCTTCATCGACTCCAGCCGCATTGCGCAAACTTTGATAATTTTCCGTATGCGGTTTAAGCTGATCTTTAATCTCTTCGAGATCGCGCTCGGCTAATAAAGCTTCCGCATAACTTCTTAAATACTCATAGTGCAGGCTCATAGTGTTCCTATATTAACGTCCGTTTACTTTATGCAATTGTTGTTTGAGCATGGTGTAATCAACTTTTGCATTATGGCGCTTATCTACCGGTATATTCATCAGATATATAGAATGAATATGATTAGCCTCTATTAACGAAGCTAAATGTTTCTCGATAGTGCTCTTTGAATCTTGGCTCTCAATCACGAGATGACGTTTGCCATCGATCTGGCAAAGCGCAGCACGCTGCACATGAGCCGATTGCTGAGCAGCAGTTTCTATCGCAAATGGACAACAAATCCCGAATTCGTCTTCAATTTTTGCCGTACAGCGGCCCAGCAACCATAAACGATCTTGCTCGTCCCATTTTCCTAAATCACCGGTGCGATGCCACACTACACCATCAACTTTAAATTTATTTTCTTCATCACCGTAGCCATCGACATAACCCTTGAGCACATGATCACCACACACAACAATTTCGCCTATTTCCTCTTTGGCACAGTCTAATGAATGGAATTCTTCCTGCGTTAATGCACCCAAAGGTGTTCCCCAGTGATCTCGAATAATACGGCATGCTATCGCATCAACAGCTGGTCCGGTGAGTAAGCCATTACCACTAGCCATCGCCTCTTTATCCGCATCTGCGATGTCAGTATAGGCAATTTCTGCAATCGGTTCGGCCTCGGTACTCCCATATACAGCTACAACCTTACTCTCTGGCATTTTCGCCGACAAACGTTCGAGTAGTGATGGAAAAACTGGTGCTCCTCCGGTAAATAATTTTTGTACATTTGCCAATGCCGTAGCTTTTTCCCCTCGTAATAGACATTCAAAAAATGCTGGCGAGGCAATTGCGCTATTGGGTTTAAATCTTTGTATCTGCTCTAATACTGGATCTGGATTTATCCGACCTGGTGATCGAAGATCTGCATCTGGTAATATTGTCGTCAGCCCCGATGCCAAATTAATTAAGGTAAATATTGGCAGTGTTGCCAAATCACTATCACCTGCGCGCAATGACAATGTTTCTTGTAAGACATGCAATTGCGCCATTAAAAATTGATGCGTCCGTGCCGCAGCCTTTGGTCGACCTGTAGAACCGGAGGTGAATGTAATGAGCGCAACATCCTCATCAGCGCTCGGATGGATAGCTTCAAACAATTCTTTATTTTTTATCTGAGACCATTTGTGCACGAATAAAGAAAAACCGGTACTCACAGCAATCGGAATACGTCGCAACGGTTTATGCCACCAGCGCAACAATTGGGCCTTAGGAATACCGATGAAACACTTTAAATCCACAATTTGACAGCATTGATTAATATGCTGAGCCCCTGCCGATGGATCTATGAAAACCGCCTGCGCGCCAATTTTCCACAACGAAATTAATATCGTATACAAATCTATCGACATGGGAACAAATACTAAAACATTGTCACCTGCAGAAACGCCTAATTCCTTTAAATAAGCCGCGCCTTTCGATGCATCACGCAACAGATCCTGATAATTTATTTCTTTTGACGCTTCAATAATTGCTGGGCGACCTGGCGCCGCATCTACCTGAGCTTTAAAAGCATCGACAACATTCATCAAACATTACGCTCATATAAAGTATAGCGACGAATGACGCGACTGTGCTTACCGATATTAGCTGAATGATTACCTTCATACATGAGGGCGTGCACCGCTTGCTGAAGACCAATTGCTTGGGCACGAGTTTGCACTTCTTCCACCAATAAAGAACCAAGACCAGCAGAGCGACGATTCTTATCCACAGCTAATGTTTTTATAATCAACCTGCTGACCGCTTCACCGCGTTGCATTTGTGCCAAATCTGGAACGGCAAAAACAAAGCCGCAGCAATGTTTTTCTTCGTCCTCAGCAATAAGCACAAAGTCATCCTGAATTTGCTCAGCATAAGGCGCATACTGATTAATAAACGCAGATTCAGGTAATGGTGTATAAAGTTTATTTTGTGCAAACGCTTCGACAGAAAGTCGATAAACAGCCTGCAAATCTGCTATGAAATTTTCTTTATCAATATTACGAATATGAATGTGAGATTTTTCCAATCGCTCACGAACGCGATCTAAACGCTGGTCACGTTGTTCTGTCAGATCAACTACAGAAGAAATATAATTATGCATCGATTTAAAACCGCATGACTGCCACTGAGCATCCCATGCAAGCGGCGTTATTCTATCAAAAAGAAAATCAGCGTCATCACTTGCCCAGGATAATAAACGATACGATCGCCAGGTATTACCATCCATTGGGCCTACAATTTTCGTACACTGATGCTCTTGTAAGATTTCCACCGCGTCATTTAAAACAACTGAGGTATCAGCTTCATTGTCAGAGTGAAAATGACCAATAACGCCTAAGCGTTCGCCTTCCAGAGACGGCACCTGCTTCCACCATAAAGAACAGTGAGCTTGACCATGAAGCAAACACCAATCAGCCCCCTGCTCTTGGGCATCCCTACCCAATTGCATATCTAATTCTGCTGGCGCCACACTTGTTTCACATTTCATTTAGTCGACTCGTTCTTTCACGGTGATATGTAAAGGCTTTTTCATACGCAAAGTGATACCCACCTGAAATTCTGGCTCAAATTTTTCATCATGCAAAGCAATGCGAAAGCGTTTAACTATGCTTCGTAAAATGATAAGCGATTCAACTCGGGCAAATCCTTTTCCTATACAAGTGTGCGGACCATGACCAAATGGAATAAATGCATCCTGACTTTTTTCAAAATGCTCCGGAGCAAAATGTTCTGGATCAAAAGTTTCTGGCTCTAGCCAAAAATCTTTATGCCGATGCGTTAACAATGGCGACATTAATACCGTTGACCCCTTTGGTATTGCGTAGCCACCGATGGTGTCTTCCTCTAAGGCTTCTCGTTCAAGCAGCCAAACCGGTGGATATAATCGCATAGTTTCATTTATAAATTTTTCACACAAAACTAAATCATCTAAATCGTCGCTCTGATTGATTTCTGGCAACAAACGTTCCTGCCATTCTGGGTAAATGGCTAAATTGTAGAAACACCAAATCATGAGAGTTGCTGTCGTTTCATGGCCCGCTAACAAAAAGGTCACAATTTCATTTCTAATATCTTCTTCAGAAAACCCCTTACCATCTTCGCGCGCGGATAATAAACGCGTCAACAAAGTCTGCTGACTGTCATCATTATCTTTTAAAATTTGTGATACAATTTCGTTAACATAGGCAATGGAATCATCAAAGCGTCTACGGCTTTTGGTTGGAAATTTGTGCACGAGATCAAATAAACTTTTGATGCGCTGCCAATGATGATCGAGGATCCCATCTATACTCTCTTCTAATCTCGCTTCATCCCATTTAGCACCCGTGCCAAAGAATGTTCGTCCAGCAATGAGCGCAGTTAACGACGTCATCGCAGATTGAACATTAATCGCAGAATTATTTTGTGCTTCAATAAGCCATCTATCATTTAATTGATCGACAGCTGATTCAATTGCTGAGATGTAGCCTTGAATGCTTTTCGGTGAAAAAGCAGGTCCGGCTAATTTTCGATGCATTTGCCAATCTTTCCCTTCCAAGGTCAGCAAACTGTCGCCTACAACTGATAATAATACCTGCGTTGAATGCGTTGGACGCCGGCTATAGGGTGCATCCTTGGCCATCAATACGCGATGAATGTCTTTGGGGTGTACTATCAAATGGAAAATCTTATTGGTGACACGAAAACGAACGATGTCGCCATAATTTTTATGACCTTTTTCAAATAGGTCGAAAACATTACGCCAAAATGCCCACAGATTACCACCAATTGGTGTTCCCCACGGACCAGGTGCTTTCTCAGATTTATCAGGCATAAGGATTTAAAAGTGTACTAGACGCTTTTAAGTCATCCATACTTGATTTTTCCATAAGCAGTCAGCACACCACTCAATTTTAGGAAGCCTTTGGGAAATCCTTACGCTTAATTTTTGCACGGCGTCCATCTGGATGATGAAATACGATGCCCTCTGCCAAGTGCTCTGGAGAGTATTTACTTTCTAATTCAGCTAATGCCTTTTGTAATTCATCATAGTTTCTTGGAATTTCTTCAAAGCTTGGAATTTCTAAATTAAACGGAACACAAATATTTTTTTCTAAACCCAAAGTATTTCCTTGGATTTTTGGCCCCATCGCTTCACAAGAATGCTCGCCGTCTGGCCAAGTAGTAAAGTCGGTATTGTTAACCGCTTCAAAAATCCATTTATCTTCTTTGGCATGTTCATCTGCATCAACATACCAACCATCAATAATACCCAGTTTTTTCTGTGCCTTGGAAGGATTTCTTCGTTTTTCTACTCTCACACACGTTTGAGAGCGTAAAGTGACGCGAATATTTGTTCCATCGACTTTTTCTGTGGCAATACCTTCTCCAGAAAACACCCACTCACAGCCTTCTTTTATTTTATTTTGAACCTTAAAATGTTCATCGCGTTCAAAAATAGTTGGAATTTTTTCCATAACAGCAGCTCCTTTCTTTATCTGCTTCAATAATTCTTCTTGGGTAATGACGCCCTGTTCCAGTCCACTTGCCAAAGACCTGATGAGATCTGCAACTGATGTATCGGCATCAACTGCAACTCGCTTCAGGGCCTTTCGCTCTTCCGGCGAAACCCAAGCAACAACGCGCACCCAATCTTCAGGCGGCTGCCAGCGCTGTAGCTTTCCAGCTTCCTTTCTCGGTCTCCCTCGTTTTTTCTTTTCCATACTTGCTACCATACAACCATTTTGCCAATTGGCAAAGTATAAATTAAATATAGTTATATACTATATTTATGATGTATTTATACGATTTAAAGGCAGTGACTAGTACTAGCAGCTAGAACCTAGTACTAGCATTATCCATTAAGCCTTGGCTTCAGCTAATTTCTCATCTTCTGCGGTTAACACCGCGTATTCACAAGCGCTCTTTACCACGTCACCTCACACGCTCATGGGCGAATTGGCAAGCCAATTATTTTCGCCCATTCACTAACTCGGTTCCTGAATTGCTAGAGCAATTCCGCTCAAGGCTGTCAGGCTTTTGCGTTAGCTGCCTTTTCATCTTCTGCAGACAGAACTGCGTACTCACAAGCTTCAACTAGAGCCATCCATGAGGCGTCGATGATGTTTTCGCTGACCCCGATGGTGCTGAAGCGGCGATGATGGAAACGGTGTTCGATGAGCACGCGCACTTTAGCGGCGGTACCGTCGGCACTGTTCACAACGCGCACTTTAAAGTCGACCAAGTTTAAGTCTTTTAAGACCGGGTAACCAGGAGTAAGCGCTTTTAATAAAGCATGACTTAATGCGTCGACCGGACCATTACCCTCGGCGGCACATAATTGCGGATCACCATTAACTGATAATTTCGCCGTTGCTTCGACTAAAACATTTTCACCACCGTGGGTACCGATACCGTGCACGCGATAATATTCGAGATCGAATATTTTTCTATGTTCACCAACGTGACGGCGTACCAGTAAATCAAAACTTGCTTCGGCTGCTTCGTAAGAAAAGCCGGCGTTCTCTTGATTTTGTATTTCATTAAGCACGGCGCTTATCACATCGTTATCCGTTAACTGCGGATAACGATTGGCTAATTTATCAAGGACGTTAGAGCGACCTGATAATTCACTGATTAATATACGACGTTCATTACCAACAGCTTCTGGTGCCACATGCTCATAAGTTAGTGCGTTGCGTTGTACCGCAGACACATGGATACCACCCTTATGGGCAAACGCCGATTTACCAACAAAGGGCTGATTATTTGGTCCGATTAAATTTGCCTTTTCCCAGACCAAGCGACTTATTTCAGTGATGCGTTTGACATTTTCATCGGGCAAACATTTATAACCCATTTTTAATTCTAAATTAGATATGACGGAACACAGATCGACATTACCACAGCGTTCGCCAACACCGTTGATGGTGCCTTGGATATGTATGCATCCTGCTTCGACCGCAGCGAGTGTGTTGGCAACGGCAAGACCACCGTCGTTATGCACATGGATACCCAATTTCGCATCGGGTATGCGTTCGAATACTGCGGCAACAGCTGCACTCACTTCATGCGGTAATGCACCACCATTGGTATCGCAAAGAATTAAACGTTCAGCGCCAGCTTTCCATGCCGCTTCTAGGGTATCGAGACCGTAAGAATTATTGGCTTTGTAACCGTCGAAAAAATGTTCGGCGTCATAAAAAACTGTTTTGCCAGTTTCGGCTTTTAAAAAGGCAACCGAGTCAGCAATCATTTCTAAATTTTGTTCGAGCGTGATGCGCAACGCATCAGTAACATGTAAATCCCAAGTCTTGCCAAATATGCAGCACAGGTCGGCGCCAGAAGCGACGAGCTTTTGTAAATTTGCATCCTCAGCAGCTGTTACTTTGGCGCGACGCGTCGAACCAAAGGCTGAAATTTTTGCGTTATTTAATGATAATTCTTTGACTTGTTCGAAGTAGGCTTCGTCTTTGGGATTGGAACCGGGCCAACCGCCTTCAATAAAATCAACGCCCAACCAATCCAAACTTTGGGTTAAGGATAACTTGTCAGCCAATGACAAATTGACGCCCTCGCCCTGGGTGCCATCACGCAAGGTCGTGTCGTATATTTCCAATGTTGTGTCGTTGCTCATGGTAACTCTGTGTTTTGTGCTCGTGGTTTTTAAAAAAGATCATGAAAAAAGCCATCTGTGCTCACAGATGGCCAATACACGGCACTTCATCTGCAAGTCGTTGCGATGGCTAGATAATAATTCGTCCAATAATAATGAGTGTATTGGTCATATGCGCGAGAATCTATAGACCAAAAAGGTATAGCAAGGGCTTTCTCAGATTCGATTATCTAATTTATTGCTATGCAAGCACTTACAGATCGTTAGCTTCGCATTCACCCACCGATGAACACTATATATTCTCAGATAATTTTATTTAAAATCTGTGAAAAATTTGTGTCTATCTGTGGTTGAAATGAAATTACGGTCAACCTACAAATTGAAAAAAGAAGCTTCGTCAACGCCCTCGACGACGAGCTTAAAGCGCATACCAAGGTTAGCCTCTAAGGTATCTTCGATAAAATTCATAGTGCCACCGACAGATGAGCCACAGGATCCACAAGCACCGGAATATTGCACGACCAGTTCTGGTTCGCGTAGGTCAATTAAATCAATGCCACCACCATCACTTGCTAAAGCAGGGCGCACGTGTTCATCCAAAACGGTTTCAATGCGGCGTACTTTTTCGAATAAACCGCACTCATCCCAATCCAATTGATCAGCAGTTTTTGGTCCGGCTTCACTGGCTGGCGCGGCAGACTCTTCATTGCCGTGATAACGACCACTGATTTTTACTAAAACAAAATACGGCTGATCGACAGCACCGGCACCAATAATGCTGGCTTCGCTGCCATACGTTTCGGTATAGAGATACTGGGTTAATTCCTGTGGGGTAATTTTTGCTAAATCAGCTATGGCTTTACCGACACAATATTCAGCCATTAATTCAAAGGTGAATAAGGCATGACCAGTGGCCAAGCTGCGATAACGCACGTCTTTGACCACACCTGTTTCGTCAACCAGCATGCCCAATTTAATATGG
>JANQLF010000272.1 GCA_028280785.1 Planctomycetota bacterium | reverse complement strand
CCGACAACGCTGGCAACAACGTGACCCTCCAGGCCAAGGGCCGCCATGACCCCTGCGTCCTCCCACGCGCCGTACCGATTGTCGAATCGATGGCCGCGCTGGTCCTCTGCGATGCCTTCTTGCATCAACGTGCAATGATGGGTGATATGTGGCCAGGCTTAAACGGTCCACTGAATAAGCATTAAATACCCCTCCTAAGCTCAAAAGAGCTAGCGTTTTCGGCCAATATTACATGATGCCGCCCAAGAGGTGTTCATGCCCCAAGAACTGACTGTTCCGAGTGCAACTGAGATCATCGAACTCGCTGATCGCGTTATCAATGATGGCTACATGCTGACAACTCAGGAAGGCAAGCTCCTGCTCGAGGTTGAACCTGGCAGCGAAGCCTTTGTCGCCCTGCTTGCTGGTGCGGCACGTATTCGTGAGCACTTTGTCGGTGATAAGGTCCATTTCTGCTCGATCCTCAATGCCAAGGCTGGCGGCTGCACCGAAAATTGCTCCTACTGCGCCCAGGCATCTGGCTCAAGCAACATGGATTATGATAAACATCGTTGGTTGGATGATGGGGCTATCGAACAAGCAGCAGCTAGTGCCAAAGAGAATGGCGCCGGCGCACTCGGCTTGGTTGCCGCTTGGCGTGGCGTCAAAGAAGGCAAGCAACTCGACATGGTTTGCGACAGCGTCAAAGAATTAATCGAAACTGACACTATTCGTCCTGACGTGAATTTAGGTATTTTAGAATCACAACATTGTGCCGACCGTTTAAAAGAAGCCGGAGTGAAAGTTTACGGCCATAATTTAGAAACAGCAAAAAGCTTTTTCGATGAAACCTGCTCAACGCACGATTTTGAAGAGCGCATGAAAACCATTCAGTATATTAAACAAGCTGGTATGGGTTTATGTAGCGGTGGCATTGTTGGCATGGGTGAAACTAAAGAACAACGTATTGAATTCGCCGAACAATTACGCTTCATCGATCCAGATATGATTCCAATTAATTTCTTAAATCCATTGGAAGGCACTGGACTCGAAGATCGTAAAACCGTCGATCCCGATGAAGCATTAATTACCTTAGCCGTGTATCGCTTTTTCTTACCAGAAAAAAATATCATGGTAGCTGGTGGTAAAGAAGTCACTTTTGGTGATCGTTTACATGAAGTGCTCGGTGCCGGCATTAATTCCGTCATGGTTGGTAATTATTTAACAACTCTCGGCACTGACCCGGATGCTTGGCATAAAATGGTCGGTGATTACGGCATGACCCCACACACCCATGAAGATGTTGCAGAAGGTCCGTGCTCTGCTTGCGGTGAATAATGGTCTACATTATTCCAGTTGGCGATAAAGAACCACAAATCCCCGCATTTTTAGCCCCAAACGTCAGCTTAGTCGGCGATGTTCGTTTCGGCAAAGATTGCTCAATTTGGTTTGGTGCTGTTTTACGAGGCGACATTAATTACGTCAGTCTCGGCGACCGCTGCAACGTACAGGATAATTGTGTGCTCCATGTTACCGCTGAACTGCCGTGCATATTAGAAAATAATGTGACGATGGGGCATCAAGCCACCGCACATGGATGCACTATCGGAGATTATTGTTTAATTGGAATGGGCGCACGCGTTTTAGACGGTGCGGTCTTAGAAGAAGGCGTTTTAGTAGCCGCTGGTTGTGTCGTTCCGCCAGGATTACACGTTCCTGCTCATCATTTAATTGCTGGTGTCCCAGGCCGCGTTATTAAGCCACTCAGCGATGAGATGCGCCAACACTTACAAGATTCAGCGCAAAATTACGTTGATTATCAGCAGCTCTTTCCGGAATTGCTTCAAGATGGTCAGGCTTCTTAATTTTTTATTAATTTGCATTGTTAATATAGGCGCTGCTCAGAGCGCTGACCTATTAACCTTAGAAATACCTGCAAAAGTCATTCGCCAAGATGATTTAATACGCATAAATGTCAGCACACAGGTGGCCAACCCACAAGTTGAATTTCCACTGTCGTTACGCCTCCAAGTCCTAGATAAATCTTATGTTCTCTCATCGCAAACTGTCCAAGTAGTTCGCTGGAATGATCTCGTTGATGGATTTATTTTTCATTGGCGCTCAGATAAAACGCTCAGATCCCCAGCTCTCACACTTCGCGCAACACTGTTAGATGCTCAAGGGACATCGATAAGTAATATTAGCAAAACATTGCCGAGTATTCTCGCATTTAAAAAACGTTTTAATACTTTGCTGAAAAAACTCAATAATTCCCAAGAGGAATTACCATTGGCGAGACTACGCATTGAACAACTAGCTTTGGTGTTACAGAAGAAATTACGCAAACATCAAATCAGCACTGTCCTGGCATGGTTTGAAGATATTGAAGCACAATTACAAGGAAACTCGCAAGCAACAGGGAATGTAATAAATGGCGTCTTTCAGACACAGTCTGATAAAAGCTGGCAGCCATATCGATTATATATACCCGATAGCATCGAGCCTGAAGGTGTTCTTATTTGCTGCCTACCGAGTACAGCAGCGGACAACAAAGCAAACTGGCCAACAATACCCAAAATATGGTTGCAACACATACATTCACAGAAATTA
>JANQLF010000234.1 GCA_028280785.1 Planctomycetota bacterium | reverse complement strand
GAATTTGTCGCATTGAGCACGGGGGCTCCACATCGCTGGGCCTTTTGAAAGTCCAAGCAGACGAAATTGGATGCCGTTGGCATCGGTAGCCAGACCCATCATGCCGCCAAGGGCATCAACTTCGCGGGCGAGTTGACCTTTAGCCATGCCACCGATGGCTGGATTGCACGACATTTTGCCAATGGTATCGAGATTGCCGCTGACCAAGGCCGTGCGGCAGCCAATACGCGCAGCTGCACAAGCAGCTTCAATGCCAGCATGGCCTCCACCAACAACGATTACATCAAAGGAATGTCGGGCACTCATGGGAGGGCGGAGTATGTGTTTACTTGGCCTTACACCAGTAAAATCGGTGATTTAGGATTTCAGCGCTTTGATGTATTGGACGAAACCGTTGGCGTTCTGGCTGAGTCGTTGGCAAAGCTCATCATCACTGAGTTTGCCTTTTTCAAAGTCGAATTGCTTAAAGCTGTTGCCAATAAACAGACGACGTGGGTAGATGTGCGCGTTGCGGTAGCCAGCAACTTGTTGGAAATGCTCAACCGCACGCAGACCTTGGAATTGTCCAGCGGCGAGGCCAATGAACGAACAGGGACGAGAGTCGAAACCTTCAGGGAACGGCAGCATGTCGACGAAGAGTTTTAAAATGCCCGGATAACTACCGTTGTATTCAGGAACTATAAAACAGACCCCATCAGCAGCGAGAAAGCGGTCAACAATAGCGGTGATTTCAGGTGTAGGTTCTTTGTAGGCTTTGGGCCCAAGGAACTCAGCGCCGAGTTCATTCATGTCGAGTAGGTCAGTGTCGATGTCGTCGAGTTTATCGAATTCAGACTGAGCTTGTTTCGCCAACATCCGGCTCAATGCACCATCACGATTAGTACCACAAACGACAACGATCTTCATAGTTCTTCTCCGAGTGGCGTAGTCTGCCATGCAATAGGAGGAGGTCTATATATACGAGACTTCGTACTTGTGTATGCGCTAGGGAAATAATCATGGGCGGCCTCGAATGACTGACGCATCCGCGGAGCACCGCGAGGGAGTTCGAGATTCACCAAGCCGAGCGTCTGGGCGCCAACGAAACGAGGAGACTCCCATGAGCCAAGCTCTATCGAGTAATCACACCGCGCCAAAAGCATTATCAGACATCGATCCTGAAATTGCGGCAGTGGTAGATGACGAATTAAAGCGTCAGCAAAACACCATCGAATTAATTGCTAGTGAAAATATTGTCAGTACAGCAGTCATGGAAGCACAAGGCAGTGTGCTAACTAATAAATACGCTGAAGGTTATCCGAACCGTCGTTACTACGGTGGTTGTGAGCACGTTGATGTTGCAGAAGAATTAGCCAAGAAGCGTGCTCAGGCATTATTTGATACTAAATATTATGTAAACGTACAAGCCCACTCTGGGTCACAGGCAAACATGGCTGCGTATTTAGCCGCTGGTCTTGAAAAAGGTGACCGCGTTCTCGGTATGAGCTTAGACCATGGTGGTCACTTAACCCACGGATTTAAATTAAACTTTTCTGGTCGTGATTATGAAATTGGTTCCTACGGCGTTGAAAAAGACACTGGTGCAATCGATTATGATAAACTCGAAGCCCAAGCGGTTGAGTTTAAACCAAAAATGATCATTGCTGGTGCGAGTAACTATTCACGCACCATTGACTTCGAACGCTTTGCCGCGATCGCTGAAAAAGTTGGCGCAGTACTCATGGTCGACATGGCTCACATCGCTGGCTTAGTTGCTTGTGGCTTGCACTCAAGTCCATTCGGTCACGCAGACATCGTGACAACGACTACGCATAAAACCTTGCGCGGTCCACGTGGCGGCATGATTTTCTCAAAAACCTTGGACATTCAAAAACGAATCAACAGCCGCGTCTTTCCAGGTATTCAAGGCGGACCATTAATGCACGTTATCGCTGCGAAAGCAGTTGCATTTGGCGAAGCATTAAAACCAGAATTTAAAGAATACATGTCCCGTGTTAAAGATTCAGCAAATGCTATGGCTGAAACCTTTAAGGAAGAGGGTTGGGCTGTTGTCTCTGACGGCACTGATAATCACTTATTCAGTTTAAATGTAATGAGTCAGGGTGTCACCGGTAAAGCAGCAGAAGAATTACTCGATACCGTTGGCATTACGGTGAACAAAAACCTGATCCCATTCGACGAACAACCAGCGCAAGAGGCTAGCGGTATTCGCGTTGGTACCCCAGCGATCTGCAGTCGTGGATTCGGTGTTGAAGAAGCTAAGCAAGTCGCCTTGTTAATTTCTAAGGCACTCAAGAACAAAGATGATCAAGCAGTGCTTGATGAGGTTAAAGCTGGAACCCAAGCTTTATGTGACCAGTTCCCAATTTATTAATTAAATGTTTTAATAATAAAAAAGCGCAGCTAATAGGCTGCGCTTTTTTATTGGGTTAATCGCTGTGGCAGTCCGGTGTAACGCTGCACATCTTGTTTAATACATTGTTCCAGCGCTTGATCGCTGCTCCAAATGGCCACTGCTTGTTTGGCGCGAGTAATGCCGGTGTAGAGCAGTGAGCGACTTAAGTGTTCACTATGGCGATCGGGGATTACGACGTGGACGTGATCGTATTGGGAGCCCTGGCTTTTATGAATGCTCATCGCATAGAGGGGCAGGCATTCAGCGATGTCTTCGAGTGGTAAATCTTTAAGTTGTTTGCCGCTGTCGATAATTGCGCGTCCATTCCAAACGATGCCGACATCACCATTATAAAGGCCGAGGTCATAATTATTTGCTTGAACCATGAATGGTTTGGCATGGTACCACAATTCATTTTCTCGAATGCCACGTTTTAAGCGAATGGCCTGATCAATGCCGCTATTGATATCATGGACACCAAGCGAACCAGATTTCCAAGCACTTAAAATACCGAGCTTACTCATGTGTTCGATTGCCGATTGAGCATCTGCGCAAGTTGAGAGCACAAGAAAATGATCGAGGCAGGCCTGTATTAATTTATCACGTGCTTGATCATCGACTGCATGAAGCTCACAATCTGCGTGTTTTTTACAAATAGCGGCAATGGTATTTTCTTGATCGAGTAAGGCTTGGCTTAGTGCGCAGATACCTGGCGCTTTTTCAAAGCGCCAATTCTTTTTCAGGGCTACGCGTGCACCGGCGAGTGCATGTGCTTCTTCCGCTTGGGGTAATTCCCAGTTGAAGGCGGCGTTAATAGCTTGATTGAAATCTGCGGTGAATAATTCGGGGCTGCTTGCGCAGATATCCATGAGCACCGAACCACTTTCCACCGAGCATAATTGCATCGGGTCACCAAGGAAAATAACTCGGCAATTCTTGGGTAGCAGTTGTAAACAGCGGTTAAGGGTACTGATATCAGCCATTGAGGCTTCATCGATAATTAAACAATCGATTGGTAAATGCTTTTCATAGATAAGGCGCTTGTATAAGCGGTGCAGGGTGGAACTTTCGCTTGGAAATTGTTTTTTGATCTTCTTTGGTAATTTCAGTGAGTCTAATTCTTGACGCAGTGCTTCTGCCATCCGCGATGCCGCTTTACCAGTTGGTGCTGCTAATTGTATGTGTGGTGTGGATTTAGTGTCGGTTAAAAATAAAAGCGCTAAGAGTCGAGCGATAGTGGTGGTTTTGCCAGTGCCCGGTCCGCCATTAATGATGCTGATGCGTCGGGATAAGCTGTTAAGGCAAGCAACCAGTTGCCAATCAATATCTTCACTATTGGGAAATAATGCGCCAATGTGTTTGGAAAGTTCTTTAACATCAACTAATTGATAATCGCTTGCGCCTTCGTGTAAAAACGCAGCTAGGTCACGCTCATGACGAAAGAGGCGATGGAAATATAATTGTTCGTTATCAATGACGAAGCCAGCAACGCTGTCACCGTTGTTAATTAAATGCCAAAATAATAAGTTTTCGATCCATTTATCTAAAGCAGGAGCCGTCCAAGTGAATAGTGGCCCTTGTTCGGTGATAATCTGAATGCCTTGTTCGGCGTAGTGGGCAAGGGGGACGCAGGTGTCGCCGCGTGCTTCGTGAAAAGCACACAGGGCAATAGCTGACTGAATTAATTGGCGTTCTTCATCGCTGCGCGGTTGAAATAATTGACTGCCGCGTAGCAAACTCATAGGAGCTTCGATTATGATGGCTTCAGCTTGCTCAGGCATGTGCGGGCTCCTGGAGCAATTGATCTAAAGCGTCGATTAATGCGAAATTTGGCCGTTGTACGTACCAACCATTAGTAGGATGGCTCGCGTCAATGCCACGAATAAAAGCATAATACACATTGCCAATATCGCGTTCGTAGTCGTATCCGTTGATGCGCTGACGCAGTAAGCGATGCAGGGCCAGGACATAAATATGATATTGGAAGATATAATCGTGCTTAGACATTTCCTGATGCATGTGCTCATGGTCATAAGCGGCTAGGGCATTGGATTTCCAATCGAGTACATGCCAGCGCCCATCGGCAAAGAAAATTAAATCAATAAATCCGCGCAAATAGCCTTTGGGTATGTGCAAATCTTGTAGGCGTTGGTAATAATCCTGGAGGCTTTTGTCACCATATTTTTTCAGGCAGTTATAAAATGACTTGCTGTCGACATCGCCTTGATTGCAGACGAATTCCAATTCTGGAATATAATCATCAGTACTCAATGTGCACAGCGCAGTATTTAATTCAGGGACTGGGCAATTAAGTGTTTTATCGACTAAACTATGTGCGGCATCAAAATGGCTGTGATCAAAGGCGTGCAGGCGTAACTGTTCGGTGATAATGGGATCAACGAGTTCTTTATTGTTTATGTGGTCGAATGGGATGTTTTCAAACAAGGCATGCAAGCAATTGCCGGCTTGTGGACCTTTGGGGAAATCAGTGCTACTTAACTGGGTGGGGATGTGAATATCATGGTCAGCGCTGTGATCTAAATTACGAATCAAACCAGAATAACTGGTGCGCGACCAGGCGCGATAAATAGATAACGGCTTGGGACAGTTTGTCTGTTTTGATTCAGCTTTTTGCTGTTTATAATGCTTACCAGTACTTGAATCAGCTTGTTGCCAAAGCAGGGGGACGTTTTTGTCCTTGCAAAGTTTTTGATAAAACGCATGTGCATCACCAGCAGCTTCATCATTAAGTAAGGCCAAGCATTGATCGCTGCTTTGAGCAATACCAATGTAGCAGCGATGCTCGGCGCGAGTTACAGCAACATAGAATAGCCGTAGCTGCTCACTTAAATCTTCTGTTCGACTAAGTGATTTATTATCGCTGGAATTATAAACCATCCGGTAGACCCAGTTATCATCAACGCGTTCATGATAATCATTGAGTATGCGATTTTTGCCGGCTTGCTGTGAGTAGGCATTGGCATGTGGAATAAAGACAATTGGAAATTGCAGACCCTTGCTCTTATGAATGGTCATGATTTGCACCGCGTCTTCATCCGTGCTCAAACGAATTTCTAATTCTTCACTACGCTGATCATTCGAGCTGTATTGTTCTTCGAAGAAACGCATGCATTGATTGGGACCACACTGATGTTCGATGCTGTATTCATGCAAGCATTCAATTAAGTGTAGGTAATTAATCAGAGCTCGCTCGCCACGCACACTGTTTAGGAGTCGTTCCCTGGCATTTTCATCATTGATTTGGCAGCCAGTGGCGAGGAAGTATTGAAACATGGCCAATAAACCGTGTTCCTGCCATAAATCATTCAGCACATGGAAACGACGCTTGCTCTGTGCAAATTCGAGGGCTTCCTCTTCACGATAGCTGTCGCTGTCGAGGCCAACTAAAATGCTGGAAAGCGCATTGGCTAAATGGGTTTGGTTGTGGCGCGATAAGCAGGCTTTGAGGAAGTAATATAATTCGGTAGCTTCTGGACTGGCGAATATGTTTTGTCCACCACTTTGTACGACTGGGATGTGCATGCGTTCAAGCTGGTTAGCGATGGTATGGCCTTCAAAATGATTACGCACTAATATGGCAATGTCTTTGCAGCCAACAGCTTCATCATTGCCTTCTTCATTAATACTGCCGTGCTCAAGTAGGTGAAGAATTTCATTGCCCAGGGCCGTAGCGGTTTCTAAATCAGTTAAGGTGTTCTCATCGGTTTCACGATCCCACAACACAATTTGTGATGCATTTTTCTTTTCTATGTTGAGTCGATTATCATGACGTTTGTCGACAGCTTGATAATCAATGCCATTAATGCCAAAGACCTGGTCTTGTTGGCTAAATAGATAATTGAATCCGTCGATTAAGCTATGATCAGAGCGGAAATTCGTGTTGAGTAAGAACTGTTCCTCAATGCGTTCTTTGACACCGAGGTAGGAAAAGACATCAGCGCCGCGGAAACGATAAATCGACTGTTTGGGGTCGCCGATTAAATAAACATGTTGCTGTGCCAATTGAAATATTGCGCTGAAAATATCAAATTGCAGGGCATCGGTATCTTGGCACTCATCAATGAAAGCGGCTTTAAATGCGCTGCCGATGCGCAGGCCAAGATTGCCTTGTTTATTGAGGGCATTGGCTAACCAGCGAATCACATCGTCGTGCGAGCAGATGCTGTGCTGTTCTAAACGTTTTTCTATTTCAATTTGATAATAAGCGAGGAAGGCATTGTGAATTACTTCTTTTAGCTCTCGGGCGTGACGTTTTAAGTCATCGGCACGATCGAAAAATCCACTCTCAAGACTTGGCTTGTTTTTGGTCAATTTAGCATCGGCGAATTCACGAGTAATGTGCTCGCGGGTGTCTTTATGTTGTACGCGCCCGGTTTCTAAAAAGTATTCGATATCAGTTAATGTCTTAGCTAATTTTTTAGCACCAAACATTGAACTGCCATGAAAATACTTTTGTTCACTATAACTTTCGAGTTCTGTGCGCGCTTGTGGCCATAAATCATTGAGATCACGATGACACGCGGCTAATGATTGAATAATCGATAAGACATCACTGCCGCTGTTATTATCGTCAATTTTGAAATGATTATGACTGGCACACTGCGCAACCAATTTGGCTAGTTGTGTAGCTTTTATCTGTGAATTGATTTCACGCAAACTTGTGGTGATGATTGATTCTTCGCTGCGCAAATAGGTTCGCCAAAAATCGGTTGCTATTTCAAGGTCGAGTTCGTCATGCTGGTTGGTAATGTCTTGCTCAAGTAAACGCCCGGTCGGAAACGCGTATTCGCTCAATATTTGCTGGCAGAAACTATGGATGGTTTGAATGCTGGCTTGGTCAAGTTCGAGATGCGCAAGTTTTAAACGGCGTAGGGCTTCTTCATTGCCAGCGTAGGTTTCAGCAACCCAGGACACAAATGCATCGTCGTGTTGATTCCCTTGTAGGGCATCAAGGCAATTAGCGATGAGTGCATGAATACGTGTACGCAATTCAGCGGTCGCTGCTTTAGTAAAGGTGATGACTAATATTTCGCTGCAGCGAATATCATCATGCTCGAGCAAGATACGAACAAAGAGCCCAGCAAGGGTATAGGTTTTTCCAGTGCCTGCACTGGCCTCGAGTAAACGCCAGCCTGGCTGCAGCTGAGTGGCAGCGTGATCATTGTTGCTGATTAGATGAAATATCTGTGGAGTGCTCATTTGCTGCTGCACTCCAGATAATCATGCCAAATATCATTGGCCCATTGTTTAAATGTTTGTTGCTTAATCAGCATGCTTGGATCTGGCCAGCATAAATGCAAATGCGCTTGCTGTGATTCCGGGCTACTGAATGGACCAGTGCCAAACCATTTTTTTGCCGTGCTGACATCAACGTCTATGGGTTCTTTGTCTTTAAAAATTTGTTCAGCGTAGGTATAGGACGTGTCGACGAAAAAAGGAATAGCCTGACTTAAACCTTCCTGATAACCGTCGATAAGTATTTCCAGATAATCAATGGCGTTCGGATAGGCTTTGAGTCTTTCCTGTTTCATGCTGGTGCTGGATAAATAGTTGACGTAGCTTTCCTGCTCCTCGACACAATTCGCCAATACGTGGTGAAGCCAGCAGTAGAGACGACGTTTGCTGTTGTAGGTGTGAGGGATAATAAAGTGCAGGGCTCCATCTTTATTGCGCCAAAGGTGATCACTGTTTACGAGCGTGTTGTTGCAGGTAATGCTGAGTGGATCTGATTGGTGGAGCGATTGTTTGATCTCAATAAACGGTTCAGTGAGCGTTTGCTTTTCGAGAAATATAACATTGCCAAAATCAGCAATCGGCAGGATGCGTTGTGCCTGTAAACGTTCGACATTGGTTTTTCCGTCGTGCTGAAATAATAAGTCACGGATTTTGTAATCGTGGAGGCTATCCCAATAGAATTCATCACGCCCATCATCCCAATTACCAATGCGGCCCAGATTAATCGCATAGCGATAGCGCAGTAAATAGGCGCTGGGGTTTTGCCAAAAATTAATTAAATCATCAATGTGCAACTGTGTCGGAGGCTCAACATTTTCATTGCTGTGTTCTAAGAAATAAACCGTAGGGGATTTGACTTCACTATGATAGTGCAGTTGTGATTGGGTTTGAATGGAGCTCTTGGGTGCTGTGTAGTGCGGGTGGCTCGGATGCAGGTGGTGTTGATAGCATAACGTTTCAAAAAGTTCTTCGCGTGGCTGTCCACAGGTCTTGGCTAAATAATCAACGAATTCTTCTACGATGTGCGCAGGCGGCATGATTTGTTGGTTGCGTGCGTTTTGACCGCAGAAACTCATGTATAATGTATGCCTGCAGGAAATAATAGTTTCCAAGAATAACTGACGGTCTTCACTGTTTAAATCGCGATCGCCATAACAACGTTGGGCATTAGTGGAAAGATCAAAGTCCAAGTGTTTACTTTGGCGAGGGAATTCTTTGTCATTCATGCCAACCAAGCAAATGATTTTAAACGGAATGCTGCGCATCGGTTTAAGGCCACTAAAGGTAATGCGGCCATCATAAAAACCTTGAACGCTGTCGTGATGTTGGCAACGCGCACTGAGGTGGGTGACAATCGTGTCGATATTTATTTGTATCTTGGTATCGACGCTGCGAATCTGAGCAATGCTGGTGCTGATTTGTTCGCGAATAAATTGAAGTGCATTGGCATTGCGCTCATTGTCTTCGGCAATCACCTGCAAAATACGTTGCAGTAATAATTCCCAGTCGTTGATATGCTTGCATGCAGGAATACGCTTATGGATGTCCATTAATTCTTGAATGCACGCAAGTACATCACAAATTAAATCGGCGCCTATACTTTCGATATCATCAATTGGCAATAGACCATTTAAAGGATCCATGAGCTGATCATCGTCGCCAGCAAAGTGACTGAACAAAATGCGACGCAAGCTATCGAGCCAGGTGAAATCAGCATACGATCCGATGCCTAACTGTTCACGGTGATCGGCATCGCGGCCCCATTGTACACCGGCTTGATCAAGCAGCGATTCAATCGATTGCATGCTGTCCTGATTCCAACCCCAGCGTTCTTGGACGCTCGGCATATATAATAAATCAAGGACTTGTTCTTTTTCGAGTCGGCCGCGACTGCAATTCAGCATATGCAAAAATGCATCGATGATGTGCTTGGTGTGTTGTTGATGTTGGTCGGCAAGGCTAACTGGAATTTCATTGCCGTCGTGCATGTAATTAAAGACAGCATCAATATAGGGAGCGTAGACTTCTGGATTTGGCGCCATGATAATAATATCATCTGCCTTGAGTGATTTGTCTTGTCTGAAATTGCGTAAGATGAAATCACGAAGGGTTTCTAGTTCACGTTGTGGATTATGACAATTGTGAAATTGAATTGATAAATCTTTTTTATTATGTTTGTGCGTTTTATTATCAATGCCGGGTTCTTGGACTGTGTAGATATCGTGCTGAACGCGTTCCAATAAGTTATTCGGTTTTTGTTCGCGCCATTCAGAATCTTGAAGTTCGGCGTTAGCGCTATCGAGTAATATTTGAAATTCACACGAGGCCATGCCGCATTGGGCAATCATGGAGTTGCCGATGTCGTAGTGTTCTTGCGCGGCCGTTTCGCCAGCATCTTCCAGGCGCAGTAATTTTTTCTCGCTGATGATATCACCAGTGTAGGCAGGGCTTGGTGATAGGCTGTACATGTGAATGGGTATACGTGTGGCTAAACGCGAAAGAATATCCAAGTAGCGCGGAGCAATACTGCTCATGCCAAAAACAAACACACGCTTGGGTAAAACCGTTAAATCGCAATGTAAAACACCATCAGCAAGTTCTTGATGATGGTTTAGAGGGTTGTCATCCTTGGCGAGTTCCTGCAGTAATTCATATTGCCAGCTGTAGTTCTTATCACCGCGTGCATTAATCCAATCTTCTAATTGCTGTGATCGATAGACACGATATTTGTCAAAGGTTTCGCTCAGACTGCTGGCAAGTTGGTACGCTTTCGCTGTGTCGCGCTCATCGCCAAGATATTGTTTTAAGGCGGGTGATTTGGCTTTTTGTAAATGGGCAAAAATACGCCAGAGTAAAATGTCAGGTGACCACAGATCCTCATGTTGTGCATCAGAACATTGCTGACGCAAAAGGTCGAGAAAATGTCCTGGGAATAAAAACTTGATGCGTGCGGCAATGCCGTGATGACGCGCAATATAGCATTGCAGCCAATGTGCCATGCCTTGGCTATGGACGATGACATATTCAGGATAAAGCCCGTTATCGATTGGCTGGCTCAGTGCATTGCTGCATAGTTCGGCAAGCTTTTCGAGGTCATTATTAAAGTAGGCTTGAATGGCTGACACCAGAATTCCCTAAATGAAGGCGCATGATGTAGCCTAAGAATCATTGTGCATGGACAAGCGTATCTCTTGTCGCTGCGTGATAATGCAAGGCATCTTCAATAAGGGGTCGCTAGATGCTGACGGATGTGCCGTTATAAAATGATCATGGACAAAAATGCGACTGTACGTTTTGCCGCGTCGGTATCAGTTGGCGTCGCTTTGGTGCTTTTGGTCATCAAGGTGGTGGCGAGTGAGCTGACAGGATCCTTGGCGGTGTGGTCAGACGCCATGGAGTCTATTGTTCATATTTCGTCATTATTGTTTATGTGGTATGCGGTGCGTTTGGCGCAGGCCCCGGCTGATAAAAGCCATCCGTTTGGCCACGGTAAGATAGAATCGTTTTCAGTTGGACTGGAAGGAGCGTTGATTATTACTGCTGGTATCGCGATTGTGTGGTCAGTACTGCACAGCATTTGGCATCCACAGGAATTACAAAAATTAGATCTTGGCATTTTATTGATTTTGGCCGGTGCCATAATCAACACTGTTTTGGCTTTGTGGCTCGTTCGTACCGGCAAGCGCTGTAATTCCATTATT
>JANQLF010000197.1 GCA_028280785.1 Planctomycetota bacterium | reverse complement strand
CTCCCGCTTGCGCTTGTGCCACAGCCATCGCCGCCAATACAGGAAGACTCTCATCGTTTACAATTTCATCCCCGCGCACTAAGCCATCATGACCATCGCTAGAATAAGGGTCAAATGCAACATCTGTTATGACTAAGCATGTTGGAACTTGTTCTTTAATCGCGCGAATACAGCGCTGTAACAGCCCATTAGCGTTTGTGCTTTCAGTAGCCATCGAATCTTTTAAAGCATCGTCAATGGCTGGGAACAAAGCGACACCGCGAACACCAACGCCTACTGCCTCTTGAACTTTTTTAACAATTAAATCAATACTCAAGCGGCTATGACCGGGCATCGACTGTATCGGAGATTCTTGCCCCTCTCCCTCTTGGACGAACAAAGGCAAAATTAAATCTTGTGCCTGTAATCGCGTTTCAGCAATTAAATCCCGCATCGCTGCTGAACGACGATTACGTCGCGGACGTATGCGCATGCTTAGATCCTCGAATGAATATGATTAAGGAATGTCCTCAGCTTCCTCATCTTCGACGTTCGGCAAGGCCGCAGTCGGCTGCGGATCTTCGATGCCAACATCCGACCAATAACGAATAGGCAGATACTTTAACAACTGATCTTCATCACGACATACTACCTGGATTTGATTGAGACCTTTTCGTACTGCGATACTGGTTTTAAATACACCGTGCTCTAACTCATCGGCGGTGCGCAAGGCAACTTTATCTTTTTCATGAAATGCCGTTACAAACTCCAAATTTTCATCATCAACGTCTACCGTTATTAGGAGACGGTCATCAACTAATTCTGCCTCCTTAAGTATCATATTAGGCTTTTGAAGCTTGCCGCCCTTAAGCTCTACATTGAGTGGCAACTCAAAATTAAAACTCAAACTTTCACGATATTGGCTGACACCGTCTTCGTCGAAACGCTCTTCCACAAATAAATCTAGCTCAATATTTTTTTGATCGTTTTTCAAGGTTTTGGTCCGCAAAGCTAACTCACTGTTAACGATAAATGGCACCTTAACGATATGCTCTCCTTGAGGTGGAAGTGACGCCAATTTCCAACGGCCCTCTGTTAATTGTATAAACCTATTATCCTTTTTACTCATCAGTATAGTAACTGGAGCCGAAGCCTCATTGCCATCATTACGGACTTTCACCGTCAATGTTTCTTGACGGTCCATAAGCAACCTACCATCAGCGGCATCTATCGACCATGAAAAATTAAAATGAGGGCGTCGCTTATTTGCTATTTTCACTTTAACCGTTGTTGAGGTTATTGGCGTATGGTGTCTATGCTGGTACAAATCTACAACAAAACGCTCTTCGCCAGCATACAAACGCGGAGGCACACTAAACGCCATCGAACCTTTAACACTACCGTGCGCTGGCGCTTCACCGAAAAGTATCTCTTCTTCCCAAAATGGACTGGCCCCATCCTCGCGATCACGACGAATAACCGCGAAAAGACAACCTACCATTTCATCACTATTGTTTTCAACTTCAAAAGTTAACTCTTCTTTAGCACCCACCTGCAATGATTGGGGACCTGTATATTTTAAGGCCAATTGATTAGGCTTAGCCGAAGCTGATGTGCCCCAGCTTTCTATTGCCCCATAATCTTTCAATGCTGCAGCTAAATCTTCCGCTTCTTGCACTTGCCGTTCTTCAATTGCAGATTTAATTAATTCCAAAGTTATTTTACCGAAATTATCAGTACCGTCTTCATTAGAGAGCAATTCATCTGCACGCTCAGTACTCATTGCTTGTGATAATACATCAATCGCCAATTGCGCTTCTTGATCTGGTGTAAACTTTTCACCTGCTGAAATATAATGATTTCTTAAGGATTCTAAGCTCTCATATTCAGCGACCCAACACATTTCGTGTGTCGTATTGTGCTTGTAATTATCATGAGATTTCAATGCAAATTCCGCATCCGCCTCACTTGAACGAGAAAATGGAACGATGTCCACTTTACCGTCTTCATCAACCATATGACGAACTAATTTAACATCAGGCACAATGCCCGTACCTTGAATAGAAATACCATCTTTCAGTTGATATTCCTGAACCGTAAATTTGAATATGCTTTTATTTTGTAGTGGTCGATACTGCTGCACCGATCCCTTTCCATACGACGTGTTCCCCAAAATAACAGCCCTGTTATTTTGCTGTAAGGAACCAGCTAGAATTTCAGCAGCACTCGCGCTTGATTCAGAAACTAAAACCAGCATTGGCACATCTAAAATAGTGATGTTGTTTTGATTAGAATATTGACTCTGCGGTTTTCGTCCCTTGGAAACCGTTCGGACAATTTCTTTGTCAGCCGCAAGAAATAAATCACTTATTATTTTTGCCTTATCCAATCGACCACCACCGTTAAATCGCAAATCTAAAACCAAACCCATTACCGGATTTTTTGTATCGCGCTCCCATTTATACAAAACGTCACGCAACATTTTATCGGCATTTTTATTAAACTCATCCAGACGAACGTAGGCGATATCGCCCTTACGATATGCTTGCAGAACCTCGATACGGACTAAATCTCGGATAACCGTGATATCAAATGGCTCCTCTTTGCCCTCACGTTCAATGGTTAAAACGACCTTGGTTCCGCGTGGACCCTTAATGCGCGTAACTGATTCGGACAAACTCAAACCGGCAGTCTTCTCGCCATCTACACGAACAATTTTATCACCATTGCGAATACCAGCTTTTTCAGCAGGTCGACCTGGCATAACACGATCAATTTTAACAACGCCATCTTCTTGACTTAAATAGGCACCGATACCAAAAAATTCACCTTCCAACTCATCGGTAAATCTACTCGCTGGCTTTGGAGGAAATAGCAATGTGTGCGGATCCAAGGTCTGCAGCGCACCATTATACATGGCATAAACCATGGCACTGCGAATTTTATCCTCGTATTCTGGCCGATCCATAATGATGCTTTGCATATTTTTAAACAACATCATGACATCGGTGAGCGATGATGGCACATTCGCATCAATAGTAATTTTTTCACCATTAAAATTAAACTTTATTTGCTTTTCATCCCACTCTAAATCCACTGACATCTCAGCGGTCTCAATGGCACGTAGCGCCCGTTTCACCATAAGTGCTGGCTGAATACGATCGTGATCGTAATAAAAACGCTCAAGCATGACGCCAATCGAGGCAGCCATATTTGGATAAGGTAATTGTTCTTCTTCAGCATAGCTTGTTTGCGTAAAAACTGCACAGACAAGGACCATCAAAACTACTATTTTATTCATACACACCTCGGGTTAACAACCATAACACAAAGACAGAGACGTTCCACTTCGAGCATGCTGACAATAGCGACTTTGCGCACACTGTCATGCTCAATTTATGCACTCATTCCTGAGATTCCGTCAAGATATTTTACGTATCATCTTACCCCGTGTTTACTCATTTCTGAATACAGCCCGTAAAAGCATCAATAAATAGTTGTCACTAAGAATATCAGTTTAAACTTTCTTGGATATACATGGATAGCGTAGAAACTCGTTATGCCCCAACTGATTTAATCAGAGCGCTTGATGCAATCCAACGTACTCAAGCTCGTTGGTTAGAGGACGTCGCACGCACCTGCTCCAACAAAGAACCATGTTTCCGAGAGGCATGCAGACGCTGGGCTGAATCGCTGTCGCTCATCCAACTGCACCTCGTACGCGCTGAGCAACGACTACTTCATTTTCTATTGGTCCCAGAAGATCGCCGTCCATGGCGTGATTTACCAGGAAATCCACGCAAACATGATCGCCGTGAGCGATTTGCCCACTGGAATAGCCTTATCCTCCCTTACGTCCAATCTCTGCGCATTAGCACCAGCTATCGTCGTATTGCCAACATTCTCGACCTTGAACAAGAGGCTGTCACAGCTGATGTTATTACTGATTTGGTAGCACTCGCTGAAATGTGCGAAAACACCGGTGAGGCACTCGATCGATTCAAAAACTTAAGTGATAAGAGCTGCCTTGAAGACCTCGCATTTTACCATGTACTAAGTCCTTGGAAGCAACAAGGCATGCAGGCCCTCTTGGATACACAAAGATGGCTCCATGCTTACCTGCGCCAACACGACGAAATTTAACTTCTATCAGGACTTAAGTATTTGACGACTGCGCCGCGGCTCTCTTCGCTGCTCATCTTACCATTCCTCTGTACTGCACCCAGTTTACAAGCTGAAGATGCACCAATTACCTTCTCCCCGCTTTGGGACGTTACCTGGAAGGACTCGCATCAATGGGTAGAAGCGGTATCTCGACGTCGTCAATCTATCTTTACTGCACCACAGGCTGTTGTCGTCCTTAATGAAGAAGATTTACAAAATACCCCTGCACCAGATATAGCTCAACGATTACGCTATGAAGCAGGCATTGATGTTTATCAAAGCAGACACGGACAGATTGATATTGGTATTCGTGGTTTTGCCGGACTCAATTCGCCCCGTACTGTAGCTATGATTGATGGACGCGAATTTAATTTTGATTTATTTGGTACACCTTTATGGGTTGGTGCCTTACACCCGACGGACATCATTCGTGCTGAAATCGTAAAAGGTCCGAGCTCTGTTACCTATGGTGCTAACGCATTTGGTGGCGTTATCGCTCTTAAGGACAGAGATGTCGGCGATTTTGCAGAATTACATACACTCGCTCAAGTTGGTAATCACGGTTTATTTGAGCTCGATGCAACAGCGATGGGCCCACTTGGCCAGTATAATGGTCCTGGTCCTATGTATTTCAAAATCAGCGCCGGCTCAACAAGGCGGGATGACTTTGATGGCTTGCGTGGTTTTGATCCTGGCACTTCATTTCCTCGTGCGCGCCAAAATGACGATGAGAACACGGTGTCAGACCGCGCTCAAATGATTCTCGGAACAAAACTAGCCCATGACCATTTCATAGAATTTGAATTTTATCGCCTCGACATTGATAAATGGGACATGATTGAGGATCTCGCTGTTGGTTCAAACGATATGGATATTGAACAAACAACCGTTGGCGTGCGTTTAATTGGTCCATGGGGTGAAGCTCGGTATTTACATACAGATACTAATGAATTTTATTCAAACCAAATAACCACCTATAATCCCGCTGCAGACTATCGTTATACACAAGGTGATTTGAATACCAAACAAGATCAGTTTCGTTTCCAATACAATAAAGAGGCAGGTGCTCATTTTATTTCAACAGGGATAGACTATTTACGCTGGGAATCACTTTCCAACTTTTGGAATAAAGACGCCTTAATCACAGATCCAAATTCATTTACAACTGTAACTACACATAATCGTGCAGCATTTATCGAAGACCAGTGGCAGCCGAATGACACCTGGACACTCACCAATGCACTTCGTGTAGATAATCACAATATTGTTGGCACCAATGTTTCTCCGCGTGTTGCTGCAAACTATAAGATTAATGACGATCAATTTATGCGTCTATCTTATTCAAGCGGTTATCGTTTACCCTCACCACTCGAAGGATATTTAGATCAATATTTTTACGATGTCTCTGAGGATCTCGAAGAAGAAACCATCCAATCCGTTAATTTGGGATGGCAAACAACCTGGAATGAAAAAAAGAGCCACCTCAGCGTAGATATTTTTTACAACAGATCACAAGACACTCCGTTTTTTGTTCCCATTGATGAGACCGAAATTGAAAACAACTGGAATGATTGGTTAGCGGCAGCAGATCCTACGCGTGCACCAGGCCCATTTTTCATTTATGAGAATATAGATAATCCAGCAACGGTTTACGGCATCGAGTTGAGTTCGGAACACGCATTTCACGATGAAGTTGGAAAAAAATCCAATATTTGGCTCAATGTCACCTATCAAAACTTTTCCTTTGAAGATGATATCATCTATCAAAGCGACGGATTTGACTCAAATCCCGGTCCACCAGTAGCGATTCTTGGGCAATTTAATCAAAACCTTGGTGATGACATTAATGGACCGCCTGACTGGAAAGCTTCCCTCGGAGCCAATATGGACCGTCGCGGCTGGCACTTCAGCGGTGCTCTACGCTTTGTCAGCAGTCGCGAGGTATTTGCCTTTGCCAGCTCCCAATGGCTAACACGTGACCAAGCCTCCAGAGACCGCCTAGATGCAAACACATTTCTCGACCTAGCTGTAGGATATAATTGGGGTTACGAGTCAGATCTCAATCGATCCCTCAAATTGTCCATCATGGACGTCTTCGATAATGAACACACCGAAATCTACGAGGTCACCGTTGCCGAGTTACAAGACAGTGGTGAGAATCAGCACACCAATGAAGTCGGCCGTACAGTAGTATTAAGTTTCAACTGGGAATTTTGAGCTTTAGGCCTCGGTTCAGTTGCCAACTTTAGGCCTGGTAAGTGGTTGCGTTGGAACGCTCTCTCCCGATGATTGATAGGCTCAGCCATGAAAGGTGCAGTCCTTGTCGGATGGTAATAACGTTCCCTTCTTACAACTAGCCGATTTAATACAGTCGGTTTCCAGCCAAAATCAATCGGGCGTCTTAACAATCACCCGCGACAAAGAACAATTTCGCGTTGTCTTTCAAAACGGTAGTACGGTTGCCTGCACAGATCCGCGCGGCGGTGCACTCTACTCCTCTTTGTGCTGGCTAAAGATATTAGAACCCAAGCAACTCAGTCCGTTCATGAGCGGCGACATTACCGAAGTTGATGATGAGGATCTTGCTCAATTAATTATTGGCCAAGGACTAACCGATGAAGACGGTATTCGCGATGCCATAGATAGCATTATCGAAGAAGTTTTTACTGAAATTCTCGGTTGGCAAAAACCGGAAATGAATTTTGTCATTGACGGAGAAACCAATAACTGGGAACAGTTTCAAATTAATATGGGCACCATGATTCAATGTAGCGGTTTGCTCATGGAAGGATTACGCCGTCAAGACGAACTCAGCCGCTACGCCCACCTCAATCACAATAAAGAAGATCTACTCGTTACCGAAAGCATGCCGGAGGAAGTCGAGGGCTCACTTGATGAGCTTTCCCATCACCTTTGGGAAAATTGGAATGACGACAACACCATTGGCGAAAATCTTCGCAATGCTCATTTGCCACCTTGGCAGGGCCTGATTACTTTATCAACATTACAGCACCACAATTTGTTACGCGCACCCACTGCTGCGGAATTAATTGTATTAGCAAATAGCCTCCAAGAGCATGATTATAAGCACAAAGAAATATTATTGCGCAAAGCCATCACCCTTGGCGCGGATAATGCGCGCATTCACCTCGCGCTAGCAAAGCTTGCACTTGCACGCAAATCTAAAGAACGTGCCAGTAAAGACTTTCTCGCCGCCGCAGAAGCGCTGCAAACCACCGAACCAGAGGAAGCGGTTAAAGCGCTCGAACAGGTAATGAAATTAGGCATTCATAGCGAAACAGCCTTGAATTCTTTAGTCAATACCTACCGCAATGCCGACAACAAAGATAAGCTTTCTGAAACCTTACTTAAACTGGCATTGCACAACCGTGATCTAGGCAAAATTCCCGAAGCCTTACAGGCTGCTAATGAAGCGCGTGAATTGGGCGCAGATATTTTAACCTGTGAACAACTTTTAGCAGAATGCTCCATTAAACAGTTTGACAAAGAACAAGCGCTCATGCATTTGGAATTAGCGGTGCATGCCGCTATGGATAGTGACCGTAACGAAGACAGCATCGCTATTTTACAACAAATGATCGGCATTAGCCCTGGACATATCGGCGCCGCAAAAAGCTACGCCGAATATTTATTTGAAAACGGTCAAGTCGAAGCAGCAAAAACAATCATTGAGCAAGCACTTAATGATCCTCATGCAAAACATGCCGATGAAGAAATTGTGCAATTGCGTGAGGTATTAGCTCAGATTGACCCAAGCGATACCACCAACCACGACTGGCTCGCACATTTTTATAAAGAGCACAAAGACCGTGTCGCAGCGAGTGCTCAACTTGTTAAATTAGCTGAAGCGCAAGAAAAAGATCAGCAATATCAAGAATTAACTGAAACCTACGATCGCATCATTGAAATGGTTGGTGCACAACCGTCTCTGCTAGTCAAGCAAGCACGCTTACAGGCAAAGCTAGGCTATGAAAGCCGCAGTATTCGAACCTGGGATGCCCTCATCACTAAGTTAATTCAACAAGATAATCTCAAAGAAGCCAAAGAACACGCAGACGAAGCTATTCAGCTATTTCCTGCCTGCAAAGAATTACATATTCGCCGCGGCAAATTGGCAAATAAAGAAGGTGATCGTGCGAAGGCCATTGAACACTATCGTCGCGCTGTTTTCCTCGCCCATGGTTCAGGTAATAATGACCTAGCTAGAAAACTCATTGCTCAATTACTGGTACTTCAGCCAGAGGACGTATTAATTCGTTGCCAATTAGCAGACATTGCTAAAGAAACGCCACAAGAAGATGACGACGAAATTCTCCATGCATTAATTAAATTAGCTGTAAAAAGTAATAACATCGGCATTGCCCTGGAACGAGCACGGCAACGTGTTCAAATTGCCGAAGCACCCGCTTTTGATGCGCGCAGTGAATTAATTGAATTGCTCAGACGATCCAATTTAGGCCAAGAAGAAAAACAAGAAGGTCTCACGCTCTTTCATGATTTAATCGAAGCTGGTGATTATAATCGAGCTCTCACTTTCTTAGAGCGACTCGTTGCAAGCACTGGTGGCCAAGATTCTAATCTCGTCTTCCAATTAGCCGAATTATATGAGGCACTCGAACGTGAACGCCAAGCAGTGCGTTATTACCGCCATGCCGTCGTCCTGTTTCAACAAGAAGACCGCAAGGAAGATGCGCTCAATTGCTTACAACAGTTACTAACACTGACCAAAAATGGTTCCGATGTTAAACAAGCTATTGAATTACTTAATGCCAATCAGGCAATCAATTGGGAATCAATTCGAACAGAAATTAACACCAAAAAACACGGTTCGAACACTTACCGAAAAAGTGACAGTGTTGTTATGAGAGCTCAGCAGGAATCTGCTGACCATTAAGAAATTCAGCCGCACGCATAACGCGTTTCCCTTGCGGTTGCAAACTGAGAATTTCAATCGCACCCTCTGCACACCCAACAAAAATTCGTTTATCCTGTACATATGTAGCAGCAGCGGCTAACGTCGTATCGACATTCACAACGCTTACCGCTGTGATCTTAACACGCTTGTCATTCATCATCACCCAACAACCAGGTACTGGCGTATAAGCTCGCACCCAACGGCATAGATCTTCAGCAGTGCTGTTGAAATTTAAATGACCATCATCACTACTTAATTTACCGCAATAAGTCACCAAAGATTCCTCTTGGTCTTGCGCCTCACAGCTTTGGTAATTATTTAAATATTCACCCAAGGTTTCCGCTGCGCACTGCGCTAGCTTGTCATGAACTTCTGGCAAGGTGCTCTCTAAGGTCAATGGAAAGCTTTTTTGTAAATATACTGGCCCTGCATCCAATGCTCGTAGCATTTTCATAATAGAGACACCGGTCTCAGTATCACCAGCACGCAGCGCCGCCTGCAGCGGACTCGCACCACGCCATCTTGGTAATAACGAGCAATGAATATTAATACAATTAATGGTGGGTAAGTCTAGAATCGATTGGCGCAGAATTTCGCCGTATGCCATCACTACAAAAAAATCGATGTTTTGTAATTCCGCAGCGTCTTTTTGCCCACGCAAAGTCTCAGGTTGCCATACTGGTAAACCGAGAGCCAAGGCCTGCTCTTTTACGGGTGATGCACGTAATTGTTTACCACGGCCTGCTGGCCTATCCGGCTGCGTAACAACACAAGTCACCGTGCACAATTCTGCCAATGTTTGCAAAGCCGGCACCGCTAATTCCGGCGTCCCCATAAACACACATCGAAGCGATTTAAGCATTAGATAATATGGTACTCCGGCTGTAATAATTCTTCCAAAATGTTGCTCGCATAGACATCTGCATCGAGCGTAAATTTGACAATTAAATCATTGCGTTGATCATCACAACTCACTTGCGTTGGTTGAACGCGTATTGGTCGTCTACCCCCGCTGAGTGTTGATGAATACATGTTCTTTACATTCACTTCTTTAAAAAAGTTTTCCTCAAACAATAAAGCCTCATCTTGTGCCGATTGCATGTCTTCACCAATGAGCGGTGCACAAACAACTGCTTCCCATGAATCGATACGCCGCTGTCCTGTCTCCTGATCTTCGACTATCGTGAGAGAACGTTCTGAGACAGGTTTAGCCAATTGCGTCTGCAACACATCACCAACAACACACTTGGAAAAAATCGTATGCTCTATGCGCTGCGCAATATAACGATTACAAATCTGGCTTTGATAGGCATAGGTATAGCGCTGTAAATCTTGCGATTTATTTGGCACCTGACGGGGTAAACGCTTACCTTGCACAATCATTTTACCCCACTTTGCGTATTGACCCTTCGGCCCCATACGAGCAAATCCAATGTAATTAGGGCAACCTTGTTGCCGCAATTTATCCAGAATCGCACGTGCCTTAAGATATCCGCCATCCTCAACCGCATTGCGAATACGTACGGTATACGAAAGATTTTTAATCTGCTCTTTATCAATAGGATACTTCGAACGCTCTACTTGCTTCACTTTCAATAATTTTTTATACCCAGCATTTTTTAATGCCTGGACATGCTCCACCTGTTCTGCTGGTAAACTATACCACTGATAGATCTCAGCCTTACGGTCGCGACTGGCGGCATAACGCACCAAACGAGGATCGATATTCACACTCCGAGCCAGCGCCGCTGCCACCTGCTTAGAGCTAATATCAGCCTGCCGCACCTGCACCCATAAATAATCACCATTACCACTCGGGTTCCTGAGCAGCTGCTCTTGAACTTGGTAATCACCCTTTTCACGGCGGAGATCGCCTTGGATTGGCTCTAGATCTTGACAAATGCGTGGTAACACAGCCGCAGTCCACCAAGGAGACCCACAAGGTCAAGACAGCAGCGTACCATAGACCTGCTTTGAAATTGCAGTTAGGACGTCACTGATAGGATACTTGCTAGTTAGTTTTGAAAGAAGGACACGTCTCCGTGATAATGCGCGCACTCTCATTAATACTTATAGCAACCTGTTTTTACACAGCGCACGCAGAGGAACTCTCTTACCCAGACCTCATCTTCTTGGCTAACGGACAATCCATGCAAGTACTGTTGGATAAACTCCCTAGTCCAGATGATAAAGAAGTGCTCATCAAAACCCCTGGTGGCGGAGAACTATCCCTCACACAGGCATTGATTGCTGAAATCAGACCGGGTCTTGATTATCGTCTAGCCAACGCCAATCAAAAAGACCACGCCGAGCAGATCGAATTAGCGCGCTACTGCATTGCAGCTCAGCGCAAAGAAGACGCACTTAAGCTCTTGAAGGCTGCCCATAAACAAAAGGCATTAAAACCAGCGCAACTACGCTCTTTGGCTCAACTCACTGATCAATTTGAAGGACCCGAGGCAGCCATACCTTTGTATAAATCCTATCGCGACCAAGGCGGCAAAGACGTTATCGCACTCGCTCGATTGAAAACACTCGAAGCTGCCATTGCTGCACACAAAGCAAAAGTCGAAGAGATATTCGCCAAAAACCCGGCCGCGCGAAAAATTAGCGAAGGCTTAGAGGTGAAAACTAATTGGCGCAGTGAAAATATTAAGTGGGCAAATTCATTAAAAGTTAAAAACCACCCTCTTCCCATGGGTGAAAATAGAGTCAACACCGTGCTGCAGGTTGATTATAAAGGTGGCGATAAATACAAAGCATCTGTGGTACTCCAAACGAAAATCGATGTGCGCGAGCAAAATTTATTTACCTTCTATGCAAGCAACCCATCCGATAAAGCCATACGCCTTTCTATCGCAGTAAAATGCGGTGATCGTTGGGAATATTATGAAAGTCGCACCAAAACGCTGTCCAAACAAGCTGTATGGGAACAAATCTCTTTCGATTTAAAACGTAGTGATTTTAAATCACAGGCGACCAGCTGGCAACATAAAGAC
This sequence comes from Planctomycetota bacterium, assembly GCA_028280785.1. GTDB lineage: Bacteria > Planctomycetota > UBA11346 > UBA11346 > UBA11346 > JANQLF01. The sequence continues at coordinate 5,175 of JANQLF010000197.1, read as the reverse complement.
ACGATTAAAGAGCCGCACGCTATTCGAGAAATTCAAATCTTAATGCACAACGACCGCAACGACGGCACCATTATGTTTGATGGGATTGGTTTCTCAAAATCGAACAAAGAAATGTGAATTCCGTAAATGGCGAAGCCATTTAAAAGGCCACGGGCGTGGCCTTTGGCGGAAGAATAGGCAACTTTATGTTGCCGTGCCACACATTGCGAATTAATATTTTATTTACTTGATTAAATTAACGAAATCGCCTCATCGACATCATTAACAAACGTCATTAAATCCGAACCTGGCCCGTAGAGCATACTGTCCTTCTCAGCACGCTTTAGTTGTTGAGCAAAACCATCGTAATAGCCGTCAAAATTGACTATGATTAACGGTGAGTGATTGGTTCCTATTTGCCGCTCGACAGCAATTTCCCATAATTCTTCCCAGGTTCCTGGACCACCTGGCAGCGCAATAAATGCCGAAATATCTTCTGCAAGCAAACGCTTGCGTTCACGCATCGTGTCAACCACGATCATTTCATGCAGATGATAATGATGCAAATCATCATCAAAAAATTGTTGTAAAATAACGCCTTCGACTCGACCGCCTGCTTCGATACAAGCATCATTGAGTGAACCCATACAGCCAGTCCGACCAGCACCATTAACTAAGACCACACCTTTTTCCGCTAGCGCCTTACCCAATGCTGCTGCTTGGTCGAGATAGGGCTGAGGTGTTTTTTGGCTCGAAGATGCGTAAACACATATGCGTTTATCAGGCATCTTCATCCTCTACTGTATAAACGCCACTTTGACCACTGGTTTCAGAAATATAAACACGCAGCGTTTTCACCCGAATACGTCCGAATTTTTCAACAAGACGCCCACGTAATTGCGTTGCAAACCACCATGCAAAATTTTCCGCTGAAGAATTGTTTATTGGTAATACAATTATTTCTTCTGTCGGTGCCAAGTACCTGCATTCTTTATACTGCACATTGGTATGTCCATCATCTTGTTCACTTATTATTAAGTCTGGATGCTCACCAGGTAGTACCCAATGTTCATCTAAGTAATCACAGAGTTCGCGTATGATTGGTTTAACTTGAATAAAATCGATTAACAAACCTTTGTCAGTTATCTCACCGCTAATTTCACAGCGTACCTGATAATTATGGCCATGTAATCGCTCTTTACTGCCATCGGGAAAAATTAGAAAATGTGCACACGAAAACTTGAAATATTCTTTTTCTAATAGTAAGGAAAAACTTTCCATAAGCTACTCCGTTGAGGCATTGTGAATCCCTATCACCCCCCGCAAGCACCTGCCTTGTCACCACCCCAACTTAGTAGAGACTGCCTGCATGTCACAAGATGTGCAGGATATGTTCGGCAGAATCGCCAAACGTTACGACACCGCTAACCGAGTCCTTTCTGCAGGACAAGATACGCGCTGGCGCAAACGTGCTCTCCGCATGTTAAGTGGTGATCAACTATGCATTCTCGACTTAGCCTGCGGCACCTTCGATCTGTCCATTGATGCGCTATCAATAGGCAAAGCTAGCAACGTCCATGGCGCAGACTTTTGCGCCCCCATGCTTCACGCTGGTAAGTCAAAGCGAGAAAGTAAATCCATTAGTGCATGCGCCGGAGACGGCATGCAGCTGCCATATGCCGATGCGTCATTTGATGCGGTCGTTATGGCTTACGGCTGGCGCAATATTGACGATCCAAAGCAATGTCTTGCCGAATTAGTACGTGTCTTGAAACCTAATGGCCAAATAATGATTTTGGAATTTTTCAAACCAACACATTGGTGGCCACGTTTATTCTACGGCACTTTTGGTCGCTTTATCTTCCCTCTGATTGGTGGGCTGATAAGTGGAGACGCAAGCGCCTATCGGTATTTACGCACAAGCATTCAAGGTTTTTATTCCTGCCAAGAAGCTGAAGAAGCCTTGAATTGTTGCGGATATCATAATATTAAGTGGCAAAGCTTTTTCGGTGGCATTAGCCATGCGGTTAGCGCTACCGTCAAAGAGAACGATTAAATTATGCTCATATTATTAATTCGTATTGTCTTTGTTATTTTCGCCTGCTTCTTTGGTTATCAAAGTGGGCTGTTCTTTTATGAAGATCAAGGCACTCCACCATGGATTGGTGCCATTATCGGTTTCACTGCAGCAGTTACCTTAATTGCGGCAGAACAAGCATGGCGACGCTATTTCAATCGCACTTTAATTGCATTCTTATTCGGTTTGAGTCTCGCACTGTTTATTTCGTATCTACTCATCCTTATTCTTGGAACCGTAGTTGAAGGTCAGGTCAATAAACACTTGGCCATTCCTATCACTCTGATTGTTACCTACCTCGTATTATTGTCTGTACTGCGCAATGCTGACCGTTTGCGTCTCATTCTTCCATTTGTTGAATTACGCAATGATCATATCGAATCAGGCTCTATGATTGTCGATGCCTCTGCTTTAGCAGATAGTCGGTTGATTAATTTGATGAAAAGCGCGATTGTCAGTCAGCGTATTATTATCCATAGCTCAGTATTGATTAATGCTGAAGTCACTGTTCGTTCAACCGATGATGATGCGAAACGTACATTGGCTAAAAAAGCGCTTGATGCGGTAAAAGTATTACAAGATCAATTAGGCGACCGCATCACTATCGATCACACAAATATTCCTAACGCCGCTGATATACAAGAAACGCTTATTGGTTTAGCGCGGCTCGAAAGCGCGATGTTATGCAGCAATAATTCAGCAATGATTAGCAGTGCCAAACAACAAGGCCTACGCTGCCTGGTTATTAATGAACTTGCTCAACTCCTATCGCCAAGCATCAAACCTGGTGAGAACATCGATGTGCATATCGACAAAAAAGGCGAAAACGACGATCAAGGCATCGGTTATCTTGACGATGGCAGCATGGTTATCGTCAGCGGTGCAGCCGATGCGATAGATCAACATATCACCTGCACCATCGTACGGCTCCATCAAACCAATAATGGTCGTATGATATTCGCCGAACGCAGCGGCGCCGCTTAAGCTCTCTGCTTGCAAATTTTCTAGCTGACTAAGCATATCCTCCATCAACGAGAAATTCACATGTTACACACCATGGCTCATGATGATCCACGCCTACATGAACGACTGGGCAATGCCCACAGTCGCTTTCAGGTATTGGTGAATGAAGCCAATGAAAAGGCTAAGGGATTTTACGAGTCAGTACTTGGCGAAGCACTGAGCATCGACGCCTGCATTGAACGTATATTCAGCGAAGTTGAAGCGAATGGCGATGAAGCCGTTTGTAAGTACGCCAACCTTTTCGATAAAAGTAATTTAAAACCAGAACAATTACTGGTTACTGCTGAAGAAATTGAAACAGCTTGGAATAGCTGTGACAGTGAACTACAAAAAGCTTTAATTACCGCAGTAGAGCAGGTCAGTGCTTACCAAAAAAGGCTGCTACTTAAAGGATTCGGTGAGGATTTAAATGAATCTTTAGGTGTACGCTGGTTACCACTGCAGCGTGTTGGCGCTTATGTACCCGGTGGTGCTGGTGGTTCACTCCCCTTATGCAGCACGGTTATTATGAATTTGGTCCCTGCTGAAGTTGCAGGCGTTGAAGAATTAGTGCTGTGCACACCCGCTCGTGCGGATGGCTCCATCGCTCCTGAACTATTAGCAGCTTGTTACGCAGCAGGTGTAAAAACGGTTTATAAAGCTGGCGGTATCCAGGCTATTGCCGCAATGGCTTGTGGCACTGGGCAATTAAATCAAGTCGATAAAATCGTTGGTCCTGGAAATATATTTGTGACTTTGGCCAAGCGTTATGCTTATGGTCGCGTCGATATCGACATGCTTGCCGGACCTTCAGAAGTTTTAGTTATCAGTGATGGTAGCGTGGATCCACAATGGGTTGCTGCTGATTTAATTTCACAAGCAGAACATGATCAATTAGCTATGTGTGTTTTATTAAGCACAGGCGATAATGATCATGAAATCTTGAAATCCGTCGAAGAACAAATTAATGCACTACCAGATGAACGCCGCAAAGTAGCCGCAGCAAGCATTTATAATCTTGGTATTCACGTCCCCTGCCCTGACATAGATACCGTCGTCGACATCGCCAATAAATTCGCCTCCGAGCACTTAGAATTATTAGTTAGCAATCCTCAAGAGATTCTGCCCCGCATAAAAAATGCTGGTGCCATATTTGTTGGGCCATGGAGTCCCGAACCAATCGGTGATTATATCGCAGGGCCTAGCCACACCCTGCCCACTGGTGGCACCGCACGTATGTGGTCTGGCATCGGCGCAGATACGTTTTTACGCCGCAGCTCGATCATTAATTACAGCAGGGACGATTTTAATGCTGTAGCCGAGCAAGCTGTTAAACTTGCCGAGGCAGAAGGCCTTAGTGCCCACGCTCGATCAATTAGCATTCGTCTCGACAATGGCCAAAACTAAAAAGAACACACAGTGGTATGGCGCTGCAAGTGCGCAAAAAATCACTAAGTTCTATGACATTTTATCCGAGCACATTGAGCCGAAGAGTGATCTGTCCTTCGATACGCATTATGAATTATTAGTTGCGGTAGTGTTGTCTGCACAGGCCACTGATAAATCGGTCAATGAATCCTGTCAGAAATTATATCCCGTCGCCAATACCCCTGAAGCGATAGTCAAACTCGGTGAGAAAAAATTAATTCCCTACATTAAAAATATTGGCCTCTATCGTAACAAAGCAAAAAACGTCATTAAGCTGAGCCAGATTTTAATCGACGATTATAATAGCGAAGTGCCTAATAATCGCGAAGCCCTCGAGGCCTTGCCTGGTGTTGGTCGCAAAACTGCCAACGTGGTTTTAAATATTGCCTTTGGTGAACCGACCATTGCAGTGGACACACATGTGCATCGCATCAGCCCGCGACTTGGTATCGCTGATTGCAAAACGGTTGAGCAAACTGAGCAGGTCCTTCTTGAGCGCACACCTAAAAAACACTTACTGCATGCACATCACTATTTGATCCTGCATGGGCGTTATTGTTGCAAGGCCAGGAAGCCCGAATGTTGGCAATGTCCGCTTATTAAATCTTGCCCTTTTGAGGACAAGATTACCGAGCCATAAAGTCTCGGAGTTGTTTCGGGGCTCCGCCCCAAACCCCAACGACCTTTGT
>JANQLF010000138.1 GCA_028280785.1 Planctomycetota bacterium | reverse complement strand
TTCTCAGGCTCCGGGCTAGAGGACTCTTTTTTATCACTTGTTTTTGAATCACTCTTTGTGCCATCACCAGACTGCTTCTTATAGTCGTCGCTTCTATTGTAGTCCGTTTCCCAAAAGCCATCGCCTTTGAAAATAACTCCGGCGCCACCTGAAATGAGGCGCTCGATTTTTTTCGATCCACATTCGGGGCACTTAGACAGCGCATCTTCTTTCATCGACTGGAAGATCTCGATGATTCCACATTTACTGCACGCATATTCATAAGTCGGCATCTCTTTATTTCGAGGGGGCTCCCGAATTTACGGCCCAAGGAGCAAGCTCATTGTTTTGGGCCTCCAATTTTACGCCCCCTCGTGCTCCCCCATTTAGTTTTGGCGTTGGTGGCTGCGTTTTGAGAGTAACAACACAAAATCAAGCGAATCTTGTGTGAGCAAGAAATCATTAAAACTCCCAACCGTGAACATAAACGCCTGCATTATTGGGACCGACACTGGCGTTGGGAAAACGCAAATCATGCAATTGCTGTGCGCCGGCCTGCGTGCCCTCGGTCGAGAAGTGTGGATTCACAAACCGGTTGCCTGTGGCGATTGGGATGAAGGTATGGCCGACGATGGGCGCACGCTCATTCCCCTGGCTGATCCAAAGCAAAATCCTGATGAGATCTGCCCACTGCAATTTAAAGCTGCTTGTTCACCGCATATCGCTGCTGGCCTTGAAAACCAAGAAACAAGCTGGCAAGCAATGGCCGAAAAGATTACAGCGTTAAAAGGTGAGCATGATTTATTAATAGAAGGCGCTGGTGGCATCCTCGCTCCGCTAAGCACTGACGGTGGCACCATTATTGATATCTGCTTAGCGCAAAAATTACCCTGTCTTCTGGTGACCAGGCCACACCTGGGCACACTCAACCATACGCAATTAACAGTCAATGAAGCGCAGCGATGCGGATTAAAGATCCTAGGCTTAGTCATCAATTATCATGATGCTGATATCGACCTCAATGATGTTGCCATTCAAACTGCGCGCCAAGAACTTGAGAAACTGTGCCAGATTCCAGTCCTCGGCGAAGTTCCCTTTGACAGCGATACGAATAATAACTGCGCTAAAGCACTTGCCGAAAGCCTTATTCAAGCGCATGCTGGTTAGTCGATGAAAGCGCCACCAACCAGAAAGTCATTACCTAGACGAGCAGCACATGCCTGTTATCGCGGCCTTCGTGGCATTGTCGTCATACAAGACAGCCCACATCGGATCGCCTGGGGCGTGGCGATTGGCACCTTCGTTGCCTATCTTCCCCTCGTTGGCATTCAAATGGTCATTGGCGCCATCGTTTGCAAATTCCTGCGTGCCAACGTTTATGCCTCTATTCCTATGGCATGGATTACCAATCCACTCACCATAGTTCCAATTTTTTATGTCCTCTTTTTAATTGGGGGTTGGTTTCTCGGCGAGTCCATGACCTATGACGAGATGAAAGAAATGGTCGATAAAATCAATGAGGCCGGCATATGGACTTGGGCAGGCATAAAAGAGACAATCAGCTTGATTGGACTCATGTTTGGCCCAATGCTTCTCGGCGGTATCATAGTCGGCCTTACCAACGGCGCTCTTTTTTACGTGATTACACTTAAACTGGTTGCAACATACCAATTACGTCGCAGCAAACGTCGTGAAGAATGGCGTAAAAGTACCGAACAAAATGACGCGGAAAGCGTTCAACCTGAAGAAGAATCTCAAGAAAGCCCTGAATCTACAGAGACTGACAACACATGAAAACAATCACCCTCCTCTTGAGCCTGTTGTGCTGCTTGACTATGCACGCCGAAGAAAAGCTCAAGGTTCTCAAAGAGCATGAAGACTACACCAATGTTTTCACCGTGACTAATCCTTATGAACGTGCGATTAAAGTTGAAAAAATTGATACGACCTGCACCTGTATCGAGCTCGAAATAGGAAAGAAATTTCTGTTACCAAATGAAAGCACTACGCTCAATGTACGTGTCAGCAACGAACGCACATCAGGTATTCGCAACTACAAAGTATGGATCTACGTTACCGATCCCGAATACGCAGCCATAGAAATCCGCACAAAATGGGAAGTAATCCCCGATGTTGCGGTAGACCTGATTAAAGAGGATCCAGAAAAGAGACCAGAGAACAAAAAATACCGAGACATTTACCGTTATATTTCCAACGTAAAACCCGACGAGGGTAAACGACTGAAAAAATACGTGCGCCTCAGTACCCCTGCGGATCTAGAAGGCGGTTTCCAGGTTACACCCACCTATGAAGGCAAGATATGGAAATTCACCACCAAGACCCTAGATGCCAAATCAGTTTTATTGATTGCCAAAGCCAAAGACCCCAGTCAAAAAATGGAAGAAGGTTTATTCTCTGAAGTGGTGAAACTCAAAACCAACAATCCCCACAAATCTACATTCAGCCTCCAATTCAACACCAGCGTCGACCTCAACGCCGGCAACAAAGACCAAAAAGCCGATGGCTTCGACGGTCCGGCTATCCCATTTCCGGGAACTAAATAACTCAACACAGCTCCTACAGCGATAATCAGGATCACCTTCGAATCCTTCAGCGAGGAAAACGAAAGTTTGACCTAGCGAGAAACAACTATTGAATGGCCCCCTTCATGGCCAGCTAGGAGCCTCAATGAAGCCGAAGGCATTAGTCCTCCGTACCGCCGGTATAAATTGTGAAGCAGAAACAGCCTACGCCTTTGAGCTAGTGGGCGCACAAGCCGACATCAAACACATCAACTGTCTCCGCCAAGAAAGCAAACCGCTTGCTGACTACCAATTTGTCGCCATACCCGGCGGCTTTAGTTATGGTGATGATATCGCCAGCGGTCGCGTCTTTGCCAATGAACTCATGAGCGTTTTGCGCGATGAGTTTTTGTCATTTGTCGACGGTGGCGGTTATATGATCGGAATCTGCAATGGATTCCAAACGCTGGTGAAAAGTGGCTTGCTGCCACGTACCAACGGTGAAGCCGTTCAAGAAGCCACACTCGCTCATAACACTTCCGGTTTATATACCGACCGTTGGGTAACATTAAAAGGCGACCCAAGCCTTTGTGCTTGGATTCCTGACGATGAAGAAATTGAATTACCAGTAGCTCATGCAGAAGGTCGTTTTTGCGCAGACCAAGAGGTACGCGACCGACTTTCGAAGAATAAACAAATTGCCTTACGTTATCAAAATGGTTCTAATTTTAATGGAAGCGATGATGCCATTGCTGGTGTTTGTGATACCAGCGGTCGTGTCTTCGGTCTCATGCCTCACCCTGAACGATTTCTCCGCTGGGAAAACCATCCACAGTGGACACGCCTCCCCCATCAACGCGAAGGAGCTGGTGTACGCATTTTCCGTACCGCGCTCCGTCACGCGAGAGAGAGTTAAATCATGCGCACATGCCTTAGCCTATCTTTAATGCTTTGCTTATTAGTCGTATCTGCACCAAGTGCTGAACGTAAAAAAGAAAAGCAACTCGTTAACGGTTCAAACATCGTTTTGACCACACGTCAGGACTTAACCTTTGGCAATGCGCGTAGCGACGCTGATGTAAAAACCCGTGAGCTATGGTTCCGTCGCTACAGTAAAAGTGCCTGGGGCAAATGGGAAAAGCATCCACTCGATTTTGGACCACAAACAGCCATCACTTGGGCACCTGCTGAAGGTCACTTTCAAGTTTATATTCGCATCATCGAAATTAGTGGTAATGCCGCTGAAAAGCCAAGCGCTTCGCATACACCTGAAAAATTAGTTGAGTTCATTGTCGATCGCAGTGCTCCAGCAGTTAAAGTAACTGCACCGAAAAGCGGAGAAATTCTTCGTACCAAACAGGCCTACACCATTACTTGGGAAGCGACCGATCCTTACATGCATAGTTCAGGTATCGATTTGTATTGGGCACGTACTGGTGCTACCGAAGAAGTTTTAATTGCAGCCAATTTACCAAATAGCGGTTCTTATGATTGGACTACACCAAGTGTTCTATCAAACGAAGCACGCATCATTGTTAAAGCAACTGACAAAGCGTTAAATAGCAGCAGCGCGCAAAGCACCGGTATCATTATTGATGGTGCCGCTCCACAACGCAGCATTTTAGGCCCTTCAACAAGCCTTAAGAGCGACATCACACTTAACACCCGTGTATTTGATGTTGGTCCTGCAAAAAATGTAGCAGATATGCAATTGTGGTTTAGTTCTGATAACGGCGTGAATTGGGTACAAGGCCCAAGCACCAAAGGACCAAAATTTGAAGAATTAAAATGGAAGGCACCTGCTGATGGTAACTACTTATTAACTTTAGTTACCAGTGATATTGCTGGTAATAAAAATGCCATTCCTACCAGCCGTCATGACAGCATCGCCAGCATCTCGGTAGATACTGTTAAACCAGCGATTCAATTGGCAAACAGCATTGGCGTTGTCGCACCTGGCGCTGCAGAAAGCAGCCGTCGCACCTTCAAGCCAAAAGACAAAGTAACTATTAGTTACACCATCCAAGATATGAAGCTTGCTGAAAAACCAGTTACCGTTTATTTCCGTAATGCACCTGACGCACCATGGGAAGTCATTGGCAGCGGTCTCGCCTCTGACGCTTCACTCACCTACGAATTACCCAACGTCAATAGCCGCCAATGCCGCATTAAAGTCGAAGCCATCGACAATTGCGGAAACCTCGGTCACGTTATTAGTGCTGAAGATTTCACCATCGACAACAAAGTCGAAGAAACTGATATCTCAGTTGAGTTCGACTGATTTACACGTCGCATTCATTGCGCTCCGCGGGGATCGGCAGAGCCGATTATATCCCCGCTTCACTTGCTCGGTGCTCCTGAACTTTTTACTTCGTAAAAAGATTCCGCCGCGGCGCTTATAAATAACAAGAGGCTCTGGAAATTCCGGAGCCTTTTTATTTTCATCGAAAGTTTAAACCTTTTTGGTAATTTAAATTCCACACACAGATAAACACTAATTATCCCAGATTTTCATCTGTGCACATCATGTCCATCTGTGGTTGAAAAAGCTTTAATAAAGGCCACTACCAATCAATACGAAGCCTGGCTGATCCCAAAATGTTGCGTAATTGAGCGACTGCCACATCGACATCATCATTAATGATTAAGTAGTCGTAATCTTTCCATTGAGCAATTTCTTGTGCCGCTGTCTCTAAGCGCTTACCGATGGCAACGGCATCATCAGTACCGCGATCACGCAAACGTTGTTCTAAAATTTCTTGCGTTGGTGGCGTTACAAAAATAAGCACGGCGTCATCAGGCATGCGTTTGCGAATTTGCATGGCTCCCTGCACATCAATATCCATGATGACATTTTTTCCATCGGCAAATTGTTCTTCGATAAATTTCTTGGGCGTACCATAGAAATGCTTGCCGAATACTTGCGCATATTCGAGCAATAAATCATCATTGATTAATGCCTGGAATTCTTCTTCAGAACAAAAATCGTAATCGACGCCATTTTGTTCCTGTCCGCGTGGTGCACGGGTCGTTGCTGAGATGCTGGCCACACAATTTGGTTCAAGTGCTAAGGCCTTGTGGATGAGTGTACTTTTTCCAGCACCACTAGGACCCGATAAAACGAATAGGCGCGTATGCGAACGATGCTCTGGATAAGCAGTCATGACCCCATCACAGATTATGGGCACAGCAAATCAAGCCTCATTCTCACTCATTCATAAGGTCTTTATAGTTTTAAGATTGAATTTGCGATGTTTTTTGACAGAACCACGACATGGCATCAATGCCAACACCCGGTACCCAAACAATTTCTAAGCAGGACACCAAGGCGAGCCGTGGTTGGAAGGTACTTTTATATAATGATGATATTACGCCCTTTGACGTGGTCATCTATGCCCTCCAACGCGCGGCGGGATTAAGCCAAGAAGTCGCAGAAATGGTCTGCCTTGAAGCGCACAATGAGGGCGAAGCTGTTGTACGAAGCGGTCTCCCGGAAACCGAAGCACAAGTAATTTGTGGTGGGCTGCGTCGTTGGACTCGAATTCCAGATGTCTGCCCAGGTGTAGATTGCGAAGCTCTACCAGACGATGATTGCTGAAACCGAACTCCCATTAACACCACACGATTTAGCAAACATGCACGTGCTCGTATGGGGTATTGGTCAATATGGCGGTGGCCTCGCATCGGCACGCTTCTGCACACAACACGGTGCCCGCGTCTCATTAATTGATCAAAAGGATCCGAGCTCATTTCCTGAGGCTCAAGAATTAGCGCAAGAACACCGTTGGGAAATTTATCAAGGTGACATTGAACATCGTATTTTTATTGATGCTGATTTGATTATTATTTCACCCGCCATACCACCTCGTGTCATCAATAATTTTCAAGATAAAATGTGCACGGATTTAATATTATTTTTACATTGGCAACGAGGACATTGTATTGGCATTACCGGCACTAAAGGCAAAAGTAGCTGCGCTCATTTACTACATCAGATCACTAAGATTCCAGTCATTGGAAACTCAAACACACCTGTATTAACGCATGCAGCCAAACATGGATTTGATACCGATGTGATCATTGAATGTTCAAGCTTTCAACTGTGGTACCTTCAATCATTTCATTTTACTTTTTCAATAGGAATAATCACCAATATTGACAGAGATCACCTGGATTGGCATGAGTCATTAGAAGATTATCAAGCAAGCAAACACTGGCTGTGTTTACACTCCACCAATGTCATTACTCAAGATGAAACCATACAACAATCATATGCGCAGCGAAGTATCTATGATAAGGAATTAATAGATCCGCATCTTAATAAATATGAATTCGCCGCACACCAGAAGCTCAACCTTGGTTTAGCCATTCAAGCAGCTTTACACATTGGTATACACATCAATGACATCATTGATCGAATAAATACTATTTCATTTTTACCACATCGCCTGGAAGTAGTGCATAGATGCAACGAAACGGTTTTTATCAACGATAGCGCCGCAACCACACCCATTGCATTATTGGCAGCACTTCAATTCATCGATGGACCAAAGGTTTTTATAATTGGTGGTCATGATAAAGGCGGTGATTTTTCCAAAGTCGCAGCATATATAAAATCAGCGAATATACCCTGTGTTTTATTAGGTGAGGCCGCTGCAACACTGATTAAGCAAGATATACACGGTCCTATTTGTGAAAATCTAGAATCAGCAATCGAAACAGCCGTCCAAGGTCTTGACCCAACTCAAGGTGGATCAGTTGTTTTGAGCCCAGGCTGCGCTTCTTTTGGCCAATTTAGTAATTATATTGAGCGCGGTCAGGCATTCGTAGCATTTGCCAAAAAACGCTGGCCAGCTTAATGATGGAGCCCCTATGCAAACGCGCGTATTTACTGGTCCAACAGTACCGCGTTATATTTATCCGTTCGACTTACGCCGTCAGCCTCATTTAGAGACTGACGTTGTCGTTATTGGCAGTGGCAGTGCTGGATTAAGTGCCGCTTTGGCTGCAGCAGAATTAGGCGCTGAAGTTGTACTACTTACCAAAGCAACCTTAACCGAAAGCAATACCACTTATGCCCAAGGTGGAGTTGCTGCAGTATTGGATGAAGAGCACCGAGAGGCCGACGACAGCATCGATCTTCATGTTGAAGATACGGTTACAGCTGGTGCTGGCATGTGTGACAATGAAGTCGTGCACGACATCATTGCCGGCGGAGTTGAAGCGATTGAATTTTTACAAGCACATGGATGCAATTTTGATCTCGCTGATAATAATGAAATCGCATTAACCCGTGAAGGCGGACATAGTGCGCGTCGCATTTTGCACGCTAATGGTGATGCAACCGGTAAAGAAATAACTCGCAGTTTAGGGCAAGCAGTTGAAGCACGCGATAATATCACGGTATTAAATGGCTGTTACGTGCTTGATTTATTAGATGATGATGGGCGCATTGTTGGCGTCATTTATTCACGCAAAGGTGTTCGATCTGCTGTTATTGCTAAAACAACAATAATGGCTACTGGTGGTAGCGGTCGCGTCTTTCGCGAAACGTCTAATCCTCCTATTGCAACTGGTGATGGTTTAGCCATCGCGTATCGCGCTGGTGCGCAATTATGTGATTTGGAATTTGTTCAATTTCATCCAACCACTTTATATATTGCAGGTAAACCTCGCTACCTTATTACCGAAGCGATGCGCGGTGAAGGCGCACATTTGGTAAATCATCGTGGTGAACGGTTTATGCCAAATTACCACGAAAAAGCAGAGCTTGCACCGCGCGATATCGTAAGCCGTGCCATTATTAGCGAAATTAGCAAAACTGATTTCCCACACGTTTGGCTTGATGCAACACATTTACCCTCCAACTTTGTACGTGAACGTTTTCCGACTATTTATCGAACTTGTCACGCGTTAGAAATCGACATTACCAAAGACTGGATTCCTGTTCATCCATCAGCGCATTACCATTGCGGTGGCGTTTTAAGCGATGCACAAGGAATCACATCCGTAGACGGTTTATTAGTTGCTGGCGAACTTGCCTGCACTGGCTTACATGGCGCTAATCGTCTCGCCTCAAACAGTATTTTAGAAAGTTTAGTCATGGGCTTGCGTGCTGGTCGCATTGCCGCTGAACGTGATAAACCCTATGAGCGAACTCGCATTGTTGCAGAACCTCCTGGTCACGAATTAGAAGACATTGATATCTCTGATATTATTCGCAGTGCGC
>JANQLF010000143.1 GCA_028280785.1 Planctomycetota bacterium | reverse complement strand
GCCGCCTCCGCCACCACCACCGCCGGAACCACCGCCTCCGCCGCCATTGCTAGCACTGCGTTCACCACAAGATGCCAAACACAGAATTAATAAACTCATAAAAAAGAGATTTGATAATTTAATCATCGTAGAACTCCTGGACTGAAGAATAATAAATCGCGAAAGTCGCCTGATTTCCATTTAGTGCATAATCGTGTACCAATAGGGACACATATTTTTTGCCAAACAACAGTAATTATTGCCAAACACTTATTTTTTCACCAAACACTCTGCCAAACAGTTAATTGTTAGCATTAAAGTGGTGGTAAATAGCGTAAAATGCAGGCCCAAATAATTGTCCACGCAACTAAATAATAAAAACCGACAACAATATCGATGCCGGTAACGGTTCGTTTGCCTATTTGTAATTTAAATGCGCGTAATCGTGCATTAATACCTGGGTTGCGCTTCCTATAGATGCTAATTCTTTTACTTGGTGATCCTAATGGTTGGCCATACATGACTCATTCCTTAAAAGATAATGTGGACATATACCCGAGTTCAGCCGCGCTACACCGCACCACCTACTCTCCAGTCCTCTGGGGCATATGCCCACATCACTTAATGTAATACATCAGCTAGTGGCCATCAAAATTAATTCGGGACACAAAAAAACCGGCATCTATAAATGCCGGTGTGCAGGACCTCGCTTAAGTCCTATTCATGTATTGAATAATTATATTTACTTGGATCGTCGAATTTTCTTTATTTCGATGTTTACGTTATCAGCATTCTTCGTGCTGACCTCGACACCGAAATACAAATCATCATCGGCGTTAAAATGATGTGGTAGATGTGCAACTTGCACGCCGTTCAGGCATGGAATAACATTATTACCGGATATCAGTAATGATAATTTATAGGTGCCAGCCGGGATTGAATAGGGTAGAAAATGCCAACGCGTGTTTTTCCCGTCTTTATCTTGCATAAATACCAAGCCATTTTCCATAAGCGCTAAGCGCATATAACTACGCGGTTGTCCACTTGTTTTGGCGCGCTGTTTCCAATCAGAAGCAATGATAACCCCAACACTGTAACGTTCTGTTTTACTGGGGCGTTCTCCTGGCCACTGCACCTCAACTTCAAACGCTTCTTTTCGGCGAACGTTAAATGCATTTTTGATGTCAATAAAATGCTTAGCATGCCATATTGCCGATAGTTTCGATTGAAATGCAAATGATCCATCTTGTTCATTGAATGGCGCTTGGCCCTGCTGCTGCCAAGTGTTCATCGCCTTGGCATCTTGCCATGCTGCATAATTGATAACAGGCTTCGTTTCAGGCAGTGCTTTTTCGATGTGCATCGAACCAATACGCGCATAAGACTTACCACGTCGATTGGTATAAATTTTAATTTCGTCACCTTTGTTCAGTTTAATACCAGACACCATCTGTAACGCAGCATACTGGTCGCGATAACGCTCGATCCATTTACTGATAACCACATCATTAACTAACAATGCGTATTCCGCATCGCCATTCTCATCATAATAATATTGGCCAATATCATAAACACCGTCTGGTCCTATAAACGTACCACTTGCATAGGCCTCGTTTTTATCCAAAGGCACACGAATATAGTCTTCAAATTTCTCAAAAACGTCCAAACGCAGACTCTGGCTTTCATTTCGCCCTAAGCTGATTTCACCGTCGCGTTTGGTAACTGCTGGCTCAATGCGCTTAATGAGTTCAGGCTGCATCAAAACTTCATCACCCGCTGCTAATTCGAGTGTCGATCCCGTTTCGGACTCAACGCGAACGCGGCCTTCGATAACATGAACCTTGGTACCCTCATCTACCTCAACGATGAATTGTGTTCCCAATACATCGACACGCCCATCAGCAGTATAAACACTAAATTGGCGTTCTTGGTTTTGACTGGCAACTGCAAATTGAGCAGTTCCTGAAATGAGTCGACCACCACCAGGAAACACTTGATATTTTGCATGTTCTAAATTCACCATCGACAAGTCAGGATAAACCAATCGAGCCGAAGCTTCTACATGAATGATATCATTATTCGATAATACATCGCTGTCATTTATATAAAAGTTATTGCCGCCGCGTTCGACTACAACTTCATTATAATTATCGGCTGTTATTTGAACACCAAATTGATCCTGATTGTAAAGCATAAATCCAGCAATGCATACCAATAGCCCTGCAGCAATTGCCAAGGCGCGCTGGAAAAATATTTGCTTTTTACGCTTCTCGAGTCGGGCTATGCGACCGCGCACGGCGTCGGCGACATTATTTCGCACACTACTGCGGCCACCACGGATGCCTTCCTTAACCGCGCGCGCCACTTCTTTTTCGTTATAGGTATGAAAGATACTATCAAACAATTGCGCATCACGCAGATGC
>JANQLF010000125.1 GCA_028280785.1 Planctomycetota bacterium | reverse complement strand
CGGGAACATAATTAGATTCTAATCGGTCAGCGACCTCTTGTTGATCAAAAACATCGAACTGTGTTGGGCCCTGATCGCTCCAATTTTCATCGACTGTTTCTTTTTGACGGTCAAAGCTTTCTTCATTTCCCGGATAAAAGTCAACAAATTTGTCAGTGAGCTGTTCGGACTCAAGCGTTTCAAGAAGTGCCTTCCTAATTTCGTCGCTTGTTTGTGTTTCTGTGAGATTTTCTTCGCCTATCGTTCGCGTTAAATTGCGAATGCTTTCTTCATTGAATGCATCGTCGGAAATTGTTTGGGTCAGTGCCAATTTGTAATTGGCTGGTGACATTTCCTGCGATTCTTGAGTGGCGTCGTCTGACATAAATTGCTATACAAATAAAAGAATTGATGAAGGTTTATGTTGCATGTGAAGTTTCAGTAAAAACCAAGCATTTACAATAGTTATGTCGATTTTGTTGGATCATTGTGCTAACCGATGCGGCATTGGATGTGCTTGCATAATGACACAGCAAGAGCGTTTTGGATCCTGTATCACACAAATTCCTGTCATAAAAAATGCTGACTGATGTATAAGGCTGTAAGTAA
The DNA here is from genome assembly GCA_028280785.1 of Planctomycetota bacterium. Classification (GTDB taxonomy): domain Bacteria; phylum Planctomycetota; class UBA11346; order UBA11346; family UBA11346; genus JANQLF01. Next base: position 13,602 of record JANQLF010000125.1, on the reverse strand, counting down.
AATTGAAGCTAGGACTTGCAATAGACTCATGGAATTACGATATTGCTGACAATGGCTAAGACCTTTGCTTGCCCACATTGTGATAATACCTACCCAATATTGCCAACTTTGGTGGGTAGAAAGGTGCGCTGTACCCATTGTAAAAATGCCTTTCAACTGCAATACGATGGCATTGCTATTAAGGTGGGTGCTGGATCCCAAGCAGGAACGAATGCTGGGCCACAAGTACAGGCTCGCGAACCGAGTGGTAAACAGGAAGCGCTCGAGTCTAAGTCACCTGATCTTAAATCAGAAAAAAAACCCAAATCCGCTACAGGAGTAGACACTGGCGTTCGGCCACAAACAAAGGCAATTAAGCGACACACCGAGCGCAACAAGAAAACCAGAAGTTCTTTACAAGACGCGGCCCAACAAGCAGTGCAAAGCGTTGAAACGAGCGGCGCAGTAAGCAAAGACGACGATAAAATCAAAGCCTCCACCCAGCCTAAATCTGCGACAACAGTCGAACGCGAGAAAGGTATTTCTTCCGTTGTTTTAACGGGTTCTGAACAGCAACAGCGTCAGATAAATAAACAAGTCGTATTGGTCCTGGTCCTCATTTGCGCTGCATTTTACGGTATTTCGTTCTTGTTAAGTGAAACGCTTGCTGAGCGTTGTTTGCGTGAATTTACTGAACCAGTTTCATCAGTGGATCGTGTTTATCCCAACAGATTACCTGCCTATCAAAAGCGTATGTGGGCTTTTACTCGTGATGGTAAAGAACCTGCGCCGGTCTTATTAAATGTGGACAAAGCACATGTCGCCGAGGAACAGCGTTTTGATTGGACGGAGGTTGTTGCGGCTTGCTCACCGGAATTAGATAATTTAGAGATGAATTTACATCTAGGCATTTGGCATTTACCACAAGAACGCGAGAAAATCGAATCGCACTGGGATGCATATGTGAATAAGCGCTTAGTCGAGGGATTTTACCAAGGATTAACTCGACATAAGATTCGTCATCTGCGTTTTGAAGAATTGCAACCGATGTTATTGAAAAAAGGAATCTCCAAAGAAGCAGTCTATGTAATTAGTATTTTGTTGGCAGGCACAAGTGATGCATCTGGGGCACGTATTGCGGATTTTGGTCTTAAGGGAGATGTGATGCCGAGTCAATTAATCATGCACGAATTTAATGGTGAAGAAGGGCATATCTTAATCGATTCTGGTGGCGTTTATGCGGGATCGACCACTCCCGTTTACAGCGGTTTGATAGCTGGTTTTGTGAATTACACCGGTCTGCAGCAGACTGAGGACCAGTGGCGTATTCTCGATGTGAGGCTTGGTGCAGAGATCGATGCGTATTATGCAGCCGCGCATAACCCATTAGCGAAATTGGCAGAGCGCATCCATGAAGATCTGCGTGCTGAGATGCCATTGCCCGGTTCAGAGGCAGAGGGTCCCTAGTTTACTGGTGCACCACAATTCTCGGCTTTAATTAATTGTGTAAATATAGTTTATTAAGTAATTTATGACCTGATCCTTGTTGATCATCAGCGGCAAAGTAGTGGTGAGCCTAGTGGAACAATCATCGACTGATTTGTGATTGAACATGGCAGCTAGACGAACTGTACCCATAATCTTGGTCCAGTTTAAGATATGCTGACTTCTAGACTTATAATCACTTCACAAATCCATAACACTAATGTGTCCGGGTTTATTTCTTTACCTTGTCTCATGGTTGAGTACGCTATTGGCTCACCCATGGTGCACCATATTTAGGAGCTCATTGTGAGATCGCCCAAAACTGTCCATGGTTTTACCCTTGTCGAGATGCTGGTCGTCGTCGCCATTATTGCGTTGTTGACGACGCTCTTAGTGCCAATCGTACTTGGTTCGCAGGAAGCAATGGACCGTGCTAAAACACTCGAATTAATTCAGGGCCTTCAACAAGCGCTCAAGACAGAACGTTTAGCGGGTAAGGAATATCCATTCCCCGATAATTTAGTTCCACCAGTCGTGGGCTCACCGGAAGAGCGCGTCGGTTTTTTCATTTATGATATCAGCGAAAAGAAACCGGGATTGATTAACACCTTTATGGATGGTCAGGGCTATAGCTTCGATTACAGCGGCATGCTCAATGACGATAAAATCGTAACCGATGCCTGGGGTAATCCGATTCATTACGTACTCGGCGATTATAAAAATCGCAAAGGTACACCAACATACGATCCAGCATTACCACAAGATTTAAATAAGCCAAAAGATGGGGATAAACCAGCAGCAGATTCTAATTGGAATACCGCCGATGAGGGAAAATTTCCTTATGTGTATTCTGAAGGGATTGATGGTGACCCTGAAAATTGGATTTATTATACCAATGAGTAAGTGAGTGTGAGATGTCACGTGCTTTTACCTTAGTCGAATTATTAGTGGTCATGACGATTATTTTAATCTTGGCCAGTTTAATCTTCGCTGTTGTTACGGCAGGTGGTACCTCTCAAGACCAACAAGACACTAAGGCACTTATTATTACGGTCAGCGCTGCTATTGATCAATTCACCAATGAAACCGGTTCAGTTCCATTGCCTACTGGTTCTCAAGCAGATCCACAAAGTGGCTCATGGTACCCAGCTGAAAATGATGGTTCTTGGGAAAAGCAGCAATTATGGTGGCGGTTATCGAAGGACATGACTGCTGCTGATAATTCAGCGATGAAAACGGCAGCAGAAGCAGCGGATCTTGCCGCGGATCCCTATCAGAGCAGTGCCTATATGGCTTCGGTCTACTCCCATACTGCTACACGTGCTGCGAAAATAAAAGAAATTATGGATACGATTCCAGATGAAGAAGCGGATTACTATAAATTCACCTATAGCGGTTCTGACTGGGATGATAATGCCGACCGTGACGTGCGACCGAACAACGCGTCGTTAACAAGGCGTGGCCAATATAAATCTTATTTCTTTGCTGCGCGCGGTGCGATCGCTAAGGATTTAGAGCAGCGCAAATATATGACCTATGCGTGCCTCGAATTAGAGGACATGCTGAATAAAGAATTTGTGCAGGATAATACGATCGTTGATTCTTGGGGTATGCCGCTTGTCTACGCTGCACATTCAACTATTCGCATTAAAGAGCGACGTTCGCACGGCTATTGTCGTTATTATGGTTTGCAGCCAACCGGTAGGACGCTGATGACCGATCGCAATAAGGATGATAAAATCAGCCTGGAAGATTGGAATGAAACGCCACCTGTTGAAGAGCAAGTCGATCATAATGGTGATGGCACTGAAGACATTGATGATTGGGGTAGCATTTTGTGGAATGCCTTCCCGGGACGCATGACCAGTTTTTATTTAGCAAGTGGTGGTCCTGATCTGCTGTTTAATTGCCTCATAAATCATACCGATAATCACGACAACATCGAAATGGATTGGGATAAGAAATAAAATGCACAAGCATAATGCATTTACGCTTATCGAATTATTAGTGGTGATGTCCATTATGGCAACGCTATCAGGCATGATATTTATTGCTTACGAAGAGAGTGCTGCTGATGTTGTCACCGCAGACGCCTATGAACTACAAACGGTTCTGCAACGTGCCCGCAGTATGGCTATTAATACTGGCCATACTTATGCAGTAAGTTTTCATATAGAAAATGCAGGTGATGGAACGGTCTTAAAAAATCGTTCAGACTATGACGCAGAAGATTTTCCTGGTCGTCACTGGTATTGCATTATTGGTCCGGATAACAGCGATAAGGCTTTAGACCAATGGACCAAGCGCTATTCAGATAAACCACCATTAGCAGCAAGCAATGGCAGTAGTATTCTGACCTTTTATTCGTTGCAGGAATACGAACAAACCATGAAGCAGGTGCAGGCAGGACCTATTCATTATTTATCACCAGGTGTGCGCTTCTTGGCATTAAGTGATGAAGACGAATTACATCGCTATGATACGCATGCAAGCTATCCACGTCCGTGGTTTGGATTTTATGATGAAACGTCAAAAACATTATACCCATGGGGTGCTTATAACCCAGAGATTGATGCAACATTAAGTCATCCAAATACTGGTCTTGATTATGAAGGTAATGACGGCCCGATTCCCTATGATCCTAATTTAGACACCAATGTATATCCTGCGGAAGTATGGGGACGCATACATCACCAAGAAGATTACAGCGGTACACCATCGCAAACTGGTGCACTGCGTCGCTGGCCCGGCGAAACTGGAAATAATGGCAGTACCTTAAGAGAGTTTGGATTTACCCATGACTATGTCGGTCCTGATACCACGAAGTTGCCCGGAAAACCACGAGCATTGGTGAATGGTCATTGGGGCGATTACATGATTTTCTTCCAGCCAGATGGACAGGCATACTCGGCACCAGGAACTGCACGTCAGGTATTTTTTACTAAATGGGGGTGGACCAATTCAAATGCATTTGATAACTATGATTATCCACAAGGCCGTCGCCATTTACGCATGGATAATTATGAGGGTAAAACTGGCGGTCTCTATATAACCTTGTGTCGCGATGTTGATGCAACGAATAGTGATCTTTATCGCGAGCACAGCTCTATAACAAAACAGCCAGCCTATAATAAATTTGATTCAGCTGAGGCAGCGTTCGAATCAATTAATCCATTTTTACGTGTGTTTGTGAATTCCATTACTGGTGAAGCGAGTGTGCAAAATAATGATCATCCACATATGCGCATAACGCCAGATGATCTTAAACAACAAAATCCCTATCCGCGAGGTTTCAAATGAAGCGATCGCGTGCAGCCTTTACCTTATTGGAAGTCGCTTTGTCGATTGGTATTTTGAGCTTTGGTCTCACGGCGGTTGTGTCGGTGTACATGCTCTCGCTAAAATGGGCAGAAGAAATACGCATTGATTTAACTGCACTGCAAAGTGGACGCATCGCCTTATTTGATGCCGGTGTCTTGATGAAGAAAGATTTTAGTCCTGCAGGTTTTACTAATAATGACTCAGTCGCTAAAGGTTATGTGAATGATTACTTTATCGTTCGCTCTTTCGACAATGAAGTTAACCTGCCAACAGGCATGGGTAAATATGTTGATGTCCACGTCAAAGTGTATTATGGCGGTAACGATGAGGACGGCACTTTAGCCCATGAGATTTTCGCCCAACAAATAGTGCATGCGGATTATAATCCATGATACGTCCGAACGCATTTACCTTAGTTGAATTATTAGTGTCGATGGCGCTCTTCGTGACCTTGATGGGTGTCAGTGCCTATTCGTTTATGCGCGTATCGAGTGGTGGTGAAAAAACACTGCAAGTTTTACAATTGCATAATAAAGCCGATGCGATTTTGCGTTATATGGAAAGTGACGTGCGCAACATGCAGCAGTCTTTGGCCATGCATCTACGCACTGATGCCGAGCCCTATACCTTAACCTTTATGAAACCAGTGAACGATACGGTTAATCGTTTCTTTCACAAAGGAAAGACTTTAAGTACTTATAATATTTATAAAGATAACTATCCACGCTTTACGGATATTATTTGGGTACGTTGGTCGTGGGAAGATGGTTCCTTCAGTCGTGGTCAATCGCGTAATAATACCAATATGGTGGGTGAATTTCCTGGCCATAACGAAGGCGTCTATATTCCGCGCTCACGAACTTTTGTGCGTACACCAATTCAAAATCAGCGAGTGCCAAATGGCATACAAAATAACGCCATTACTCCAACGCCGCAGCGAGAATATAAATTTTTCGAAGGTGTCGGAGCCTCAGTTAACGGCATTGATGCCAATGGTGGTACGAATGCTGGGCCAGCCAATAAAGTTGCGGTTTATAAAACGGTGAGCGACTCTTATCCAAGTCCAAACGGGAAAACAGTCTGCTCGATATTTGATTTACCGTCTTCGCCCTGGCGTTCACATAGCACACCATTTCTTGGAGGTGATGTGCGACATCTCCATACGACCATTGAATGTGGTAATGATGATCAAATTGCTGATGCCTATGCGGTGAGAAACGCAGATGGTAAGATGCTCAATAAAGACAGGCTTAATTTAATTGGCAGTGATGCAGTGGATGGTAATGGTGATTTATTGTATCCAAGTCAAATGAATTTCTTATTTGATGGCATTGAGTTTTTGTCAATCGAGTTGTATCGCCGAGACGGTAAGCAAATAACCACGGCAAACGAGGATGATACGATTAATGATGGTGCCGATAGCATTGATGTATCGGGCATCGACCCATTAACGGGTGATGGATATGATAAGCGCCCATCGATTATGCGTTTTTCCTATTTATTGCACAGTGTTGATCGTGAACAGCGCGATATTGAAGACTATGATCTCGATGGGGTTTCAGATGAACCCTTGGCATCCGCCATTCGAACCGTGGTTAATGCAGAGGGTGGCACTCGTTTAGAAAAAATACATTCCTATAAACGCCATGCCCTTAAATTTGGATTCGCTAGTATTGTAATTTCGCAAAGTGTGCAGTTGGGCTTATAAATGAGTTATATTTTACACAGACAGGCATCTGCACTTATCATGGTTATACTCTTGATTGTATTAATGGTCAGTATGGCTGTTGGTTTCATGAGTATGGTTGGTCGCCAACGTGGTTCAGCGATTATTACTGCGGCACAGACTAAAGCTGATATAGCAGCGCAACATGCGCAAATGCATGCGATTAAAACCTTTGTTGAAGATGCTGCTGATACCACGCTTAAATACGCAACGATGCACAATCCACGCTGGCGCACGGAATTTTCAGCGGTAACTGATCCTGATGGCGATCCGTATACTAATGATGGCGTCGCCAAGCCAGCTGGAACGCGACATAGTTTAACGCCACATGCGGATCGTGTATCGATGGATCCATTAGTTAATTCAAAAGACAACCTTTTTGATATGACTGGCTATCCAGTGAGTCGTGAATATCCCGGTATTTTTGGATTTGGTTCTGATTATGATCGTTACAGTTCATCGAGTTACACGCATATATCTAAATGGCATAATGTAGAATTTTTAGATGCACATTTTCAGCATATCGGTATCGATGATAGTTTAACGGAAGCGCAAAAGGCAGATTTACGCCGTCAAGCTCGCTATGTTGTTCGCTATATTGTTCAGGTTTTTGACCTCAACGGAACATTGTGCATCAATAATAATTATCCTGATGGTCCAATTGCGCCGGGCACTAATGCGATAAGTGATCCCGAGTATGTTCGATATCAGAATTATTTACGTTGTTATGGTCGCAGCATTAAGAGCATGTTTAGTTGCTATTGGAATCAAAAAGCCTATGGCGCACAAATGCGCAGTAATGATCCAGGATTTATTTCTGTTGACCCACTAGATGACGAATGTCTTAATGTTGATGCGATCGGTGAGGCACTGCCGCGTGATCATTATAATATGACCGGTAATACCAAATATTTCAGTTTAGAAAATGATGGTCGCTTACGCGTTGAGCGCGCTTTTCGTGGTGATTTGCAATGGGCAGGCCGTACCTCTGGATTATCAGGTAATTATCCATTCTATATCCAAGACACCATGGGCGCATTGCATAAGTCTAAGGCGTATTCATGGGGTCATATAAATCAGATTTTTATTGGTGAATCAGTTCGCCATTCACACGATTCACATTCTGACGTCGTCAGTTTGGCACCGTTTGGTGAAGGATTTCATAAGCAAGATAGCGAATACATGGCACCGACACCATGGCATGTGAATGTGTTAACAGCGCCGAATGTTACCTTAGCTCGTATGGTCATGGGTTTGAGTTCGGAATTACACTATAGTCGTACGCGACGAGAATTTACGACTGGCGACTGGGGTAGTCAGGCCGACTTATTTGGTGTTGCATATCCTGAAGCATTTCCAATTGGTTTAGACGAAGGTCGTGATGTGCCGTTGGTTGGCGATGGTACCATAGCCGGCAATGGTGACCGCGTCATGCAAGATGATGGTACAACTTTTGATGGGTTCCCTTCCTTTTACAAATCTGGGTGGACCGTTTTTACACGAGCGATTGCAGGGCAATCAGGAATCTCGGCATCACCAGGTTATGAAAACAGTTACCTTATGGACATTGCCATGGCTATTAACATGTCTTTGCGCAATGTTCGTCAGGTTTGGGTTAAAGAACGAGATCTCGACACCGGTGCAGAGCAGGCTTCACCCGCAGTGAATCCACGCGTATTTCAATACCGTAATGGCGTAAATAATAGTTATATCAATAAAACGGTTACTGATCCCGTTGAAATGAAAAAATTGTTAATTCGCGAAATATGTCGAATTGTTGGTGAAGGTCACATTGATACGTCAGCTTCTCCAGCGGTCTCAAAAGATTTTTACGATCACACAAAAGAAAGTGTGCTCTCCGGAGGCGTGAGCAGTGTTGGACCCGGAAGCATGGGTTTTCGCGAACGTCTGACGCAATTACCAGCACATGCCAATACGCGTGCCATGGAATATGCATTAAATGATTTTTTGATTTCTTTATTCGGTAAAGCGAATCCAGATTTTAATGAATATGACCCACGTCGACCAAGCGCATCTTTTGCAGCGATAAGTGATGATATTGCGGTTGATTTCAATGGTGACGGCGTGCCCGAAAGCAGTGTTACCGGCTGGCATGATGCAGAGACCGATGAGCGTGTGTGGTCTTTTTGGTGGGACGGTGTTGGTCCTTACACGAATATCGACTATGACTATATGAAGCGCGGAGCGTGGTATCGACTTTTTAATGACGGATCTATTCGTCGAAAGAGTGGATCTGAATGGCTCGATCTGAGCAATGCAGAGGTAAGCTTATTTAATTTATATAACGAAATGTGGTTGACTGGAAACAATTCATATCCAATTAAGCCAATTGCTAAAACAGGGCGATTCTTCATTGGTAAGAGTAAGATTCTCCAAGGATTTATCCGCGGTGAAGTGTATAATATTTTAAATGGGTCACAGATGGCGATGACGAATCGTACGTTTGTTTATCACGTTGATCCAAATAACGATGGAAATTACGGGGATAGCCACGTATTGAATCAAGCCGATTCATCAATGGTTGTTCCAGGACAATAATCCCAGCACAAGGGGATAGTGATGCGTTATGTTTTATTAGCCTGTTGCTGTTTTATGCTAACGGCACTGCACAGTGCGGAGCCTGCACCATGGCCAGCGTGGGTCGGCACCTCACAAGGTGGGGATCCTAATAATCCTGATCGTGCTGCTGGTGTGCAAAATGATCATACCGGTTTTGATTACGGTGAGGACGAGTGGGGTTATTGGGCAAACCTCGAATTAAAAAGCGGCACAACCGTCTTGGCAACCATTGAAATGCGTTACATCGAAATTGTCGACGCAGATTATGGAAAGGGAACTGTCGGTGGTGTTTATAAAATTGGCGCGCCTCAAAATGAACAAGGTGCAAAAATAACTGAATATTCGCATCTTGAAGGGACAACCGCACGACGGGTTGTCAATGAAAACGAAATTAATGGAACGGGTCGCAATGCATTTTGGGTATCAGCAACCGAATGTACCCAGGAAATGTGGGAGCAATTGCATAAATTAAGTACACCAGGATTTCAATTAACAAAAATTGATTATTTCAATGCAACTGCTGCAGAACGCGCTCAAAAAGATACCGTTGTATTTTTAGATAATGGTGGTGTTAATCGCGATCTTCGAGCGATTGAATGTCAAACCTTAGACAGCGTCAATCAATTTTGCACAAGCTTAGGAACGCAAATTACCGCAACAGTGCGCTTGCCTACCGAAGTTGAGTGGGAATTTCTATGTCGTGCCGGTACGACGACCGCCTTTTGGTCAGGGAGAATGCTTGAGGGATTATTTTCACAAAACCTCAGCGGTGCCTCGGTGAGTAAAGACAAATTTCTGTATGATTTCAATGAAGCAGATATGCGTGCCAATGTAGATCGCGATCAATATGGTGATCCGGCGAACCCGAGTGTAACGCCACCGTGGGAACTCAATCCGATGACGGTTGATTTGGATGGCTTAGCAACGTTCTCAACCGTGCAAATGACTATAGGTGGTGAGTTAACTGTTAATGGTGGTACTTTGGACATGAATTTGGCGCACTTTTTCGATGAGCGTTATCAGCATCGTTATCGTCCAGATGCATTCGGTGGCTACACGCCAGTCTTGATGGTCTACGAGTTAATAGCTGGTGAATATGAACCACGTCCCTATGGCAATCCAAGTGCTGCAAATATGTACTATCGTTACTTAGATGTCGGTGATCCAGTTGTTGCTGCTGATTATGTGCGAACAACGGATCTTACTGCTGCAACAGGTCAGCATAATGACACCTATAATCGTATTCAGGCTGTTTCGCAAACTGATTTATTAGTCAACAAATCGGTTCCAGGTGATTGGTATAATAACCGTCAATTGGAATTTAGAGAAATGATTAAAATTAATGTTCGCTACTCAGATGCGAGTGGTAGTACCGAAGATTTAATGGGTAATTATATCAAAGATTTTAATGGTGATGTGCATCCCATTCGATCACGCTATGCACCTACACCTTATTGGCGTAATGTTTTAGCCACACGTAAGGTTTCAACCTACCCAAACGTTATTGATGTCGATTATGAGGCGATGGCGCGCAATGTTGATTTTAACGCCCCTGGTGACCCTGAGATGAACACTGATGAGTATGTCGCTATGCTCAAAGACGTCATAAATGAGGAGTGGACCAGCAGTCCAAATTTTGATGCAGACTTTTACTCAGGAACGGTGCCTGGTATAAAGAAATTCAAAGGCTTTAGTGAAACCGGACCAGGTAAGGGGAAGATGATCGATGAAATTCAGGTGCATGTTATCCCGCCGACGAAAAACTTAATTCGGGATCGCGGTCGCAATCCATGGGGCTTATTGGATGTCCATGGAAATCTAGAAGAGTGGACCAGTACCACTTGGGATGGCCGCAGTAATCACCGTCCACACAAAACCGGTTCGTATCAGGTAACGCGTGGCGGTTCCTATCGCTGTGGTGCCGATAAATGTCGCAGTGCAGCACGAACAGGACGGGATAAAGACAAAGCCTATGATGACGTCGGCTTTCGATTCATCATTGAATAACCACTTGTTGATTTGCTTTAAATAATTTTATATGAAGATGGCCCCTCGAAAACGAGGGGTTATTTGATGAAGCAGCCAAATATATTATTCGCCTTTGCTGACGACTGGGGTCGCTACGCTAGTGCCTACGCAGCTGTTGAGGGGCCTGATTCGATAAATCATTTGGTGCAGACACCAAGCTTTGATCGCATTGCTAAAGAAGGCTGCCTGTTTACCAATGCCATGGTGCCAGCACCGACATGCACACCGTGTCGCAGTTCAGTTTTATCTGGTCGTTATTTTTGGCAAACAGGACTCGGTGCGATTTTATTAGGTGCGGTTTGGGATCGAAAAATTCCATCCTATCCATTTGCGCTCGAAGAAAACGGTTATCACATTGGCTTTTCTGATAAAGTATGGGGACCCGGAGTGCCGGCTAACGATCCGTATGGTGGTCAAGGTAATCGCTATCAAGATGCCGGACATGATTTCGGATTGTTCTCTGATAATGTTTCAGATTTAGTCGAATCTGGATTATCCATCGATGCGGCAAAACAAAAAATGTATGATGAAGTGCAGGGTAACTTTGAGTCATTTTTATCGAAACGAGATGAGAATCAGCCGTTTTGTTATTGGTGGGGTCCAGTTAATACCCATCGTCGTTGGCGGCGCGGATCGGGTAAGGCACTGTGGAATTTAAATCCTGATGATTTGAAGGGGAAAATGCCGGCCTTCTTGCCAGACGTTCACGAGGTACGCGAAGATTTTGTTGATTATTTAGGTGAAGCCATGGCTTTTGATGCTGGCTTTGGTGTACTGGTTAAAAAATTAGAAGAGATGGGTGAGCTTGATAATACCTTTGTGGTGGTCAGTGGTGACCATGGGATTCCTGGATTTCCGCGAGCAAAGTGTAATTTATATAATATAGGTACCGAGGTATCACTGGCAGCACGTTTACCTGGCGTCGTCAAAGCGAATCGCGTTGTTGATGACATGGTTAATATCATGGATTTAGCACCAACGTTTTTAGATGTAGCAGGCGTTGAACAACCATCATTTATGCCAGCGAAAAGTTTACTACCAGTTTTGGAATCAGACAAACAAGGACAAGTCGATCCTGAACGGACGTGGATAATCACTGGACGTGAACGCCATGTAGCCTCGGCACGTGATAAAGGATTGCCGTATCCGCAGCGTTCTATTCGCACCCATAAATATCATTACATAAAAAATTATGCACCTGATCGTTGGCCAATGGGTGATCCGAAAGGTTTAGACGATCCGAACGTAGAGCCACCGAGTTTTGAAGAATTAGAACACAATACCATGGTTGCTTATTCTGATTTAGATGCTGGTCCAACGAAAGCATGGATGGTGCATCACCGTGGTGAAGAGGAGCATCGTGAAAATTACCAGCGTGGGTTTGCCAAACGCCCACAAGAAGAACTTTACGATTTAGAAGCTGACCCGAGCTATATCAATAATCTAGCAGATGATGAGGCGTATCAGGCTATCAAAAATGAATTAGCAACTCAGTTAATGGAAGAATTACAGCGCCAGCAAGATCCACGGGTCGTTGAATCACCGTGTCGCTTTGAAAATAGTCCGTATACTGATCTGGAATTCAGCGCCGATATGGCTGAAGAACGCAATAGCCGAGCTGGTTCAGTCCCTGAGTGATTGTTTGTCATAGCTGATAGGTGGCGTCGTTGTAATGGTAGAGTCAGCTTGTGCTGCTAGACTAAACCTATGACTGAACGCAATGAAAATCCTGTTGATCGTTATGTGCGAACACAGGGTGATTATTGTGCACATACGGTCATAACGACTACACAAGTAGTTATTTTATTTGCTGTATTGTTATCGCTTGCCTTGGTGTTTTATCTTTCACCGGTACTGAGTTTTTATATGGTGCTGTTGTTAGGTTCTTTGCTTGGCGTAGGCATTATTTGTTCACGTCTTTTCGTTTATGCCATCGGACTCAAGCGCTGTCATAATAAAGCGCAGCTAGCAATTGATGATGCAAGCTTGCCAATTTATTCGGTGTTGGTGCCACTGTATCGTGAACAAGAAATTATTCCTCATTTAGTTGAATCACTGAGCCAACTGGATTATCCGCAGGATAAATTGGATATTCAATTATTGGTTGAAGAGGAGGACGTCGAGACGCGCAATGCTATCACAGAATTAGACCTTCCTTTGTTTATCATGGTGACGGTTGTTGAAGATGGCACACCGCGTACGAAGCCGCGCGCATGTGATTATGGCTTAGAATTAGCTAAAGGTGAATATGTTGTCATTTTTGATGCGGAAGATCGACCAGAAAAAGACCAATTACGTAAAGCTGTTGCAGAGTTTGAAGCGTTACCAAAGCAAGTTAGTTGTCTCCAGGCACGTTTATCCCATTACAACTGCCAAGAAGCATTAACCGCACGGTGGACGGATTTAGATTATTTATTGTGGTATTCAGTGTCGATGAATGGACTGCAGCGCTTAGGCATTCCTATGCCACTTGGTGGTACATC
>JANQLF010000118.1 GCA_028280785.1 Planctomycetota bacterium | reverse complement strand
CTGTTTTTTCATTCTTGCTGTCATCAGCTTTGCAGGCCTCAGTGCAGCAGACTTGCATCGCAGTTTGATGGGTGCATGTCGTCAGCAACCAAGCGGCGCACAGGTCAGCTGTCTCGTCATCGACTGCACAACACAACGCGAGGTTTTTTCTTATCGTGCAGATCACAGCATGCGCTTGGCGTCCCTCACAAAACTATTGGTTTCCGCGGCAGCACTTTGTGAATTAGGCCCAGATTATGAATTTCGCACATCCATCTATCGATTAAGTCCTGTTAAAAATAAAAGCGTTGAACATCTTGGGATCGTTGCTCGTGGAGACCCCTGTTTAGATGAGCATTATACCGATAAAAAGCCAAACCTGATTTTTGAACGCTGGGCCGGACAACTCAAAAACGCCGGCATCAATAAAATAAACGGAAACATTTATGTAGACACCAGCATGTTTAGCGGTCCCGCTAAGGCGCTCAGTTATCCGCAGGATCACCGCAATCAACAACAATGGTACAGTGCTCCAGCCAGCGCTTTTGCTTGGAATGACAATTGTATCGAAGTTCGCGCCGTTCCGCAAAAATCTGGCGGCAAATGTTTGATCGAGTTCAGACCCTTTTCCCCAAGCATTAAAATAGTCAACAAAACCAAATCGGTAAGCAGTGGCGGTAACAAAACATTTATTGTTAGCCGACTTGAGAAAAGTAATACTATTGTGGTCAGCGGATCCTATCGAAAGACAACCTCTTGGTTTCCATTATCCATTCACGATAAACCAGACCAATTGGCAGCAGATCACTGTCTGCACATTTTAAAACAGTCAGGCCTACAGATTAAAGGTAAAGCCATTATTAAAACGTTTGAACCACACGCTGATGGACTTCTGTTTGAAGAAACGCACCCCTTATTGCCAGCATTACATACGTTAAATCAGCGCAGTCAGAATTTTTATGGGGAACAGATCATTCGCGTACTCGGTCATCATTATCAAGGCAATGGCAATCTAGAATTTGGTTCGGCCGCTGTTGCTCACTATTTAAATAAACATCTATCTATACCTAAAGATGCGCTCAGTGTTCTTGATGGAAGCGGTTTGAGTTATGATAACAAAGCAAGTGCTCGCAGCATTGTGCAATTACTAAGCAAAATGAACACACATAAATATGCACAAGATTATTATCAATCACTAAGAACACCCATATATGGATGGGCTAAAAATGCACCGAGTCGCGTCAAAACAGGTAGCCTAGCAGTGGCACGGTGTTTAGCCGGATACATTGATGGAAAGACAAGTAAAAAACGTTATGCCTTTGCAATATTATTAAACAAAGGCAGCGCTAAGTCGATTGGCTGGGCGAGTAAACTACGCGAACAGCTTTATAAAACCTTAGTCAATCAACTCTATTAGTTTGCGTAAACGGTCGAGGCCACACTAACGGTTAAAGTGCGAGATTTTGCAGTACCAAGATCATCTTCTGGTGTGTAATCATCATCAGGATCAACGGTGATGATAAAATCATGATCACCTTCAAGTAGCTGACCCATATTTTCAATGATTACTGCGTAGTAAAAATCACCTGCTTGATAAGTGGCTTCCATAAACAATGGATCGCAAGGTGGAATGGGATCAAATACACACCAACTTGGCTTTTCAATTTCAGGTGATGGCGGTGGTGCAGGTACATAGGTCAAAGCCGTTGTGGTATTCACACTCGGCAAACTTTTATCGGTAAGACCCCTGATACGATAGCGTAATTCTGTTGGTACATCACCACTTGGCCCTGGGCGAAAGACTAAAATATAACCAAGCTGCACATCATTGCTGGTAAGGATACCAGCAGGAGGAACTGGGACGACTACCTGTCCAGGTCGATAAAACACAAGCTGACCATCACCCTCTGTATTTTCTTCGCCTTCGACTTTAAAAATCTCGCTAACATCAAAGTCACAAGCAGTGAAACTAAAGAGCACGAAACTCAATAAGATACATCGAAGCATCAGCACAACCCCTTCTGCATTATAGGACGATCTTTAAAAATAATCCTGACAGGAGTCTATAGGTTACAAGGCAATCCCTATGTCGTATATGCGGACATAAAGCTCACGTGTAACACATTAAGTCTTATATAGCTAGACGGTTACGACGTAACTGTTCTGCTACACGCTGATTAGTAGTTACCACATGTCCATCCAATGGGACAATGTTTTCGTGCACAGCGTCGATGATCCACGCCGACTGCGGGAAGAAGTCGTCTTCCATCTCAGCGCACGGCGTAATCCAGTTACGCGCACCCACGACAACCGGCGGCGCATCCAAATAATCAAAGGCATAGTGTGATAAATTGGCCGCCATCATCTGCATCACTGAACCACGGGCACACGCGTCAGAAGCCAGCACGACACGACCGGTTTTCTTGATCGATTCAATAATTGGTTCGTAATCCAACGGGTTAATCGAACGGGCATCGAAAACATCACAGCTCATACCGTGCTTTTCTTCCAATTCCTTAGCTGCGTCCAATGCGCGATAGAGCGTCGATCCAACTGTTACGATTGTTAAATTGTCACCACTACGACGCAGCGCAGGTTTGCCAAAATCTACTTCGTAGTAACCCTCAGGCACACCACCCTCTTCGAAAATTTCCGCTTGATCATAGAGCGCTTGGCTTTCAAAGAACACAACTGGATCGCTACCGCTGAGTGCAGTATTCAACATACCCTTAGCGTCATACGGCGTTACCGGAAATACAACTTTGAGACCTGGAATATGGTTAACGATGGCAACCCAATCCTGTGAGTGTTGCGCACCATATTTTGCACCAACAGAAACACGCAAAACCATTGGCATTTCTAATACACCAGCGGACATACTCTGCCACTTGGCCATTTGATTAAATATTTCATCACCAGCACGGCCCATGAAATCACAATACATTAATTCAACTAAGGCACGGCCACCTTCTAAGGCATAACCAACGGCAGAACCAACAATCGCCGCTTCACTAATTGGTGAATTGAATAGACGATGGTAAGGAATCGCTTCCGTTAAACCTCGGTAGCAAGCAAAGGCACCACCCCAGTCGCGGTTTTCTTCACCATAAGCAACTAAGGTTGGATCTTCATAGAATTTATCATTAATAGCTTCAAAAATCGCATCGCGGTATTGATAAACACGGTTCTTCGAAACCGGCTTGCCATCTTTGAGACCGAAACGCGCTTTTTTAGCCAATTGTTGAACACGTGGATTATCTTCCTTTTTAATTAAGACATCCGGCTTCCGTGTTTCATCATAAGACTTAATTTTCTTATTTGAAAACATGAGCGAGCCAATTTCTTCAGCATCAATACGTGGAGAAATATCCATATCGATGCTCAAGCGATAAGCGCGACCAATTAATTTGGCCATCCGTTCTTTGATCGCTTCATGACCTGCATCATCCAAAACACCTTCTGCTTTAAGCGCTTCTGGATAGGTTTTAATTGGATCAACATCTTGCCACATCTGCACTTCTTCTTTTTCGCGATAGCTCGATGCATCCGATGGGCTATGGCCAGAGAAACGATACGTAGCTACATCCAAAAGAATTGGACCACTGCCTTTTTCTATTAATTCCTTTTTACGTTTGATCGCATCTACAACCGCAAGTGGATTAAAGCCATCAATACGTTCGCTATGCATGGCATCGGCATTCACGCCGGCACCAATGCGCGCCATGATATCCCAGGCCATGGTCTCACCATGGGTTTGACCACCCATACCGTAGAAATTATTAGCGATGCTAAAGATAATTGGCAGACCACCCTTATGCGCGTCATCCCATAAATTATTATATTGAGTCATGCCAGAGAAATTCAGTGCCTCCCAAACAGGACCACATCCCATCGATGCGTCACCGATGTTGGCGATAACGATACCATCTTTTTGATTGACCTTTTTAAATAAGGCAGCACCTGCAGCGATATCAGCACTACCACCTACCAACGCGTTGTTGGGATAAATACCAAACGGGGTAAAGAACGCGTGCATCGAACCGCCAAGACCCTTATTAAACCCATTACGGCGAGCAAAAATTTCAGCTAAGGCACCGTATAATAAAAAGTCAATAGCAAGGTCTTTAATCGAACCATCGTGATCTTTTTCAACTACCTTGAGCGCTGCACCATCATCAAAGGTTTTCATAATGTGCAGCAAACTGTCGTTGTCTAATTTACGGATTGCTGACATGCCCTTTGCTAAAATCTCACCATGGCTGCGGTGACTACCAAAAATATGATCGTCAACACCGAGTAAAAATGCTTGGCCTACGGCTGTTGCTTCTTGACCAATAGACAAATGCGCTGGCCCGCGATGATTATAAGCAACATCTTGATACGAACCTTCTTTTTTGACTTGGTCCAACATAGATTCGAATTCACGAATCAAGGCCATGTCTTCGTACATGCCGATTAAATCATTATCGCTGAATTGCTTACGCTCTTGTTTCAAAGTCTTTTTGTACGCACAAACTGGAATATCTGGCGTGCTGACTTTAGTGCTTTTACGAACTTGTGCGGGATCAACAATTTGACTTTTAGGCATGACCTATCCTTTGCGCTACCTACAAGGTAAACAGTATATCTTTCACTGCTTCTGAGGCAGTTGGGTGTGGGAAAATAATTTCTTGAATATCTTCAACAAGTAATTCGGTTTCAATCATCGTGGCAAAACCGTGAACCATTTCGCTGCAACTAGCACCGATTAAATGTACACCGAGTAGAGTACGGCGTTCTTTATGGACCAGAACTTTAACCATGCCGCGACCAGCGTTTTCGGCCAAAAAACGACCATTGGCACCAAAAGGCAATTTACCTTTAACGTACGGAACATTATCATCTTTGAGCTGCGCTTCGGTAAAACCAACACTCGCCACCTCTGGGCTCGTATACACTACCGCAGGCACTGCGTGGTAACGCATACGATCGCTGCGACCGATAATAGAATTGACTACAACTTCTGCCTGGCGTGAGGCAACATGTGCCAACAACACTTTGCCCGTTACATCACCAGCCGCCCAGATACCCGGTACGTTGGTTTTACCCTGCTCGTCTATGCGAATAAAACCACGATCAAGTTCAACACCCAGTGCTTCTAATCCGAGTCCGACAGTATTCGGTACGCGCCCGGTTGCCATTAAACACAGTGCACCGTCGGCCTTTTCTTCTTTGTCAGCTTTTTCGAAATAAACCGCATCTTTTTCAATGTGCGTTACTTTAGATTTTAAATGAACCGTGACGTTCTTTTTCTTTAATTCATCACGCAGCACTTTGCTGATATCTGCGTCGATACCGGGGCAGACCTCATCCATCATTTCAATGACAGTTACTGGTACGCCAACACTGCCAAAGAAACAGGCAAACTCGAGACCTATTACACCGCCACCAATAATCGCTAAGGATTCAGGTAATGACTCAACTTGTAAAATGCCTGTTGAATCAACGACGTGATCCAAGTCGTGGCCAGGGATCGGTGGCTTCGCTGGTGAAGAACCAGTGGCGATTAAAATATCTTTTGCTTCATAGGTCTCATCGCCAACGCGCACTTTACCAGCTTCAATTATTTCCGCGATGCCCGTTACCACCTCTACTTTAAACTTTTTCATTAAACCGGCGATACCCTTGCGCAGGGTCTCTTGGGTTTTTTGCTTACGTGCCTGGGCCTGCTCTAAATTAAAGGCTGCTGATGCCACATCGACGCCGAAATCCTCGCTATGCGTCGCTTCATAAAAACGCTTTGACGAATTTAACAATGCCTTGGTTGGAATGCAGCCCCAATTAAGGCAAACACCACCCAATTGATCTTTTTCAATTATTAAAACTTTTTTACCGGCATGACCTGCACGTTCTGCAGCAATATATCCACCAGGTCCAGCGCCAATAATAATTACGTCGTACATGTACTTGTCCTATTCCGCCAAAGCGAGATCGAAGTGCTCTAACGTATTGACTAAATCCTGAAGGAAGCGGGCAGCAGGAGCGCCATCAACAGCTTGATGGTCGATAGTCAGACTCAGAGCAATACTTTGTTTAAATATCACTTCACCGTCTGAATCTTGATAGGGTTTTAACTGTAATCCACCCACTCCTAAAATAGCGACCTCTGGCACATTTAATACTGGCGTAAAGGTTTCTATGCCAAGCGAACCGAGATTGGTAATAGTAAATGTACCACCTTGCAGGTCATCTGGGCTTGCCTTGCCTTCGATGCAAGATACGGCCAGTGGTTTAAAAGTGCTCGACAATTCTGAAAGACTCATTTTATCCGCATGCTTAACGACCGGTACTAAAAGTCCTCGATCCGTATCGACAGCTACACCAACATGAACATCACTGAATTGTCGAATGCTAGAGCCTATGAAATGTGCATTTAATTGTGGGTGGCGCTTAAGCGTCTTCGCTGCTGCATACACAATCATGTCATTAATGGTAATATTCGGCAAACCCAAAGACTCACCTTGGCTCTTAACCATCTTGCGATAATTCTGCAATGACTCGGCACAGAAACTCGAAGACATGGTTAATTGTGCGCTATTTTGCAAAGATGCGTGCATGCGTTCTGCAATAACCTTGCGAATGCCCTTCACTGGAATGTCTTGATAATTCGCAGCACTTGGTGCTGCTGTAGCCATTCCTGCGCTTGCAGCACCTTCAGCTAAATCATCTTGTAAAACCATACCACCTATACCGCTGCCTTGCTGCGGTGCGTGTACGCCACCTGCTTGTAATGCTTGTTTTGCTGCGGCACTCAATGTTGGGCTGTTTGCAATCGCCGCTTGGACGTCGCGTTCGATAACGCGACCTTCAGGACCACTACCGGCTAACTGATCTGCTTGAATAGCGTGTGAAGCCGCCAACTGACGTGCACGTGGCGAAACGCCAACCTGCGCACCTGCTGGAACGGCCGTTGGTGTTGGTGCAGCAACTTGTGCAGCAGCCTGAACAGCGACTTGTTCCTCCACCTTTTCTTCAACGGCGGTTGCGTCTGCTGCCTCACTTGGCCGCAGAGCACTAACATCTTCGCCAGCTTCACCTATCGCAGCTATATTAATCATCACAGGAACATCATCATCAGCCGCAAAAAACGTTTCGAGTAAAATACCGCTGGTAGGCGCTTCTACTTCAAAGGTACTTTTATCTGTTTCAATTTCGCAAATCGCGTCACCTTCATTGACTTGATCACCTGCATTTTTCATCCATTGCACAATAATGCATGATTCAACTGAGTTACCTTGCTTTGGCATTAACACTGGAGTTGCCATTTTAATTCCTTTATAAAATCTCTTGAAACGATTGTGTAAACGTGCGTAAGCGCTCGTCATGGGCGTCAAGCTCAGTTGCT
>JANQLF010000069.1 GCA_028280785.1 Planctomycetota bacterium | reverse complement strand
ACCCATTTCACTCATATGAATGCGAATTTGGTGATAACGCCCGGTAAGAGGTTCTACACGAACAACGCTGGCAAATTTGCCAATGCGCTCTTCAACTTGCCAGGTGGTGATGGCTTCACGTGCATCAGGACCTTTGGCGGTTCCCCATTTTTCATAACCAGGCTGCTTTTCGAGGCAGCGAATATAAGTTTTGCGTTCACCTTTTTCTTTAGGCACACCGCGAACCAAAGCTTTATACATTTTTTGAATCTTATGTTCTTTGAACATTTCTTGAAAGGCTTCAGCGGTTTTTTCATCGCGGGCAAATAAAACAATGCCAGAGGTGTCTGCATCTAAGCGATGAACAGGATACAGTCTGCCAAACTCGTCTTGTAAAACACGATGCAGGTGCCAGCGCTTTTTATCTTCGGTGGCAGTTACCGGCAGATTCGCTGGTTTATCATAAGCGATAATACCGAGGTCATCGTAGAGCAGGCGTTTTTTAGTGAAGCGATCGTCTTGGGCTTTTTCGTTTGCTTGGTAATTACATTCAACAATGTCACCACGATGTAGTTTACGGCTGCCAAAACTTTCTACGCGACCATTTACTTTACAGCAACCGGTGGATAAGAGTCTGCGCACTGCTCGGACGCTGAGTTCTTTGCCAGGC
The DNA here is from genome assembly GCA_028280785.1 of Planctomycetota bacterium. Classification (GTDB taxonomy): domain Bacteria; phylum Planctomycetota; class UBA11346; order UBA11346; family UBA11346; genus JANQLF01. The sequence continues at coordinate 24,037 of JANQLF010000069.1, read as the reverse complement.
AACATAACTTGTAAATAGTGGGCCAAATCCATACCGCCTTCACGGCCGCTGACTTGCATGGCATCTTTACTTATTTGCCACGAGCCACGACTTGATTCTAAACGCTGTTGTCGGCGTGCCTGCGGATTATGTTTTTTTGGTGCGCCTGGTTTTTGGCGCAATCCCTGTTTACCAGAACCACCTTTACCGCCGCTCTTAGCACTGCTTTTGGCAGCACCTTGGCGTTGGCGGTTAAACTTTTTAGCCATCTTTTTCGGTGACCTTCTTCCCGAATTCTTCGATGCTGATTTCTGGGTAATCAGGTACCTCTAAGTGTAAATTCTTTTCTTGGATATGACGAACGGCGTCGAGTTTCTTTAAAATAATGGTGTATTTACCTTTGTCATTTGGAATGCGCAATTGCATTTTGCTCATGCGGTGCATTTCGTCATACTTTTTAGGTTTGTCATAGGCAAGGCGGAAGACTTCTTTTTTCTCTTTGTTAAAGACAACTTTCTCGACAACAGGTTGACGTTTACGGCTGCCGAGCACGACGGCGGCACTAAAGCCATGGGGTAAATTAAAGTAAAGGGACTCCTTACCCATTTGCTTGCCGATTTTATATCCATCTTGGCGGATATTAATCGGTCCGTGTTTAATTTCATTGCGCAATAATTCAATCGCAGCTAAGAGTGGTGCGCCTTTTTTCTCGCCTTCAACTTTTTCAACCACGTCTTCGAGTTTCTTGCCAGCTTTCTCTTCTAGTTTGGGCAGTAATTGTTCAACGTTGCCTTTAACAACTTTTTTATCACGAACCAGGACGCCAGTGAAATGACCGTCTTTGGTGATTAATCCCTCAAGAAAATCGACGCCTAATTTAGTCATGCGTAATCGAATACGACCGTCATTGTGCGACCAAGAAGTTATGGAAAAACTCAGATGTTCTTTTTCAGGTGGTTGATAAACAATATAGACACTTGATACAACATTACCGGCTTGTTTAAAATAATTAACTAATTCTTGTGCGCGTTTTTCACCGTCTTTAAGGCTTTCTTCTTGACCATCCGGATTGACTTCAGGTTCTGCGCGTTTATCACCGCAAGCGACCATCATGCATAAGATGAGAACCATTATTATGTGCAGAAAATATTTCATTTAGCTGTCTACCTCGGCGATGAGATCGTAACCTTTGAATCCGGTTATAGTGACGTTGGCCCAATCACCAACCTGGAGGTGGTCACTTTCTACATGGGTGACACTGTCAACTTCAGATGCTTGACCAGCATGACGGCAAATAAACGAACCAAAGTCAGCCTGCTCGTCTACTAGGACTTTAAGCTTTTTGCCAAGCCAGCGTTGTTGTTGTGCTTCATGTAATTCTTGCTGCTGTTGCATAAAAGCATGCCAGCGTGATTCAATAATATCTTCATCAACTTTATTTGGCATTTTTTCGGCGGTTGTGCCTTCTTCATCGCTGTATTTAAAACAACCGACTTGGTCGAATTTCTGTTCGCGCATGAATTCCATTAATTGTTCGAAGTCTTCATCGCGTTCACCAGGAAATCCAACGATAAAGGTGCTGCGTACGACAATGTCGGGCATCGCCGCACGAATTTTTTCTAAGCGCTCTTCAATATGTTTGCGAGTGGTGCGTCTACCCATTTGTGCCAAGGTTCGATCACTGGCATGTTGAATAGGCATGTCGATGTATTTCACGACGTTGTCATTACGGCGCATTGCTTCAATTAATTCATCGCTGAAATCATTAGGATAGCAGTAGTGTAAGCGTATCCACGAATCAGGGGCAACCACTGCCATTTTATCTACTAAAGCAGGCAATTGATAGGTGCCATCTAAATCGTAACCGTAATAATCAAGGTGCTGCGAAATAACATTTATTTCTTTGACACCACGTTCGGCAAGGACGCGCGTTTGCTCAACCAGATCATCCATCGCCCGTGATTGATGTTTGCCGCGAAATTTTGGAATCGCACAAAAATTACAGGTATTGTCGCAGCCTTCAGCAATTTTTAAAAATGCGTAGTGAGGTGGGGTTAATTGACTGCGTTGTTCATGACTGAGGACGTGGTCTGGTGCCTGTGGAAAATGTTCTTTGACCACGGCAGCAAAACGATCGTAATCGCTAAAGGTTACCCATTGGTCGACCTCGGGAATTTCAGATTGCAGCTCGGTCAGATAACGCTCGGTCAGACAGCCTGCAACGAAGAGCTTGGCATCATCGCGGCGATGCTCAGCGGCATCAAAGATATGCTGAATGCTTTCCTGCTTGGCGTCTTCGATGAAGCCACAGGTGTTGATCAGAACGAGGTCGGCCTGTTCGAGCTGGTCAGTTAGCTGAAAATTGACACTACGAAGGGTGGTGACCAGATCTTCACTATCGGCCAGGTTTTTTGAGCATCCGAGGCTGATCAAAGCAGCGTTGAGGCTGGGCATGCAGGACGATAGATCCTTGGCTAGTACTGTCTATCTGTTGTGTGGAATGGCTAATGAGATGATAAAAAACTGAACATCTGCTCATATTATTAAGTGGACGATTGCTAAATATCCGCTAGGAAATGCGCGACATGAAGACAGTTCCAGGTTTAGAGATCCGATTAGCCGCTCCAGAAGATGCCGAAAGCATCCATGCACTGGTATGTGCCTTGGCTAAGTTTGAGCGCTTGGAGGAGTCTAACAAATGTACTGTAGAAGATTTACGCCAAGAGCTCAGTGCTGAAGATGGCGAATTGGAAGCTATTCTTGCCATAGTAGATGAGAAACCTGTTGGTCTGATTAGCTTCTTCCGCACCTACTCGACCTTCGCGGCGAAACGCGGTATCTATCTCGAAGATATCTACATCGACGAGGGCTACCGTAGTTCTGGCATTGGTGCACAGCTGATGCAGGCCCTTGGTTCGCTAGCAGTAGAACGCGGTTATGGTCGCATTGAGTGGACAGCGCTGCTATGGAATACTCCAGCGATTGAGTTTTTTGAGCGCCTTGGGGCCTCACCGAGCGATGCATGGACGACATTTAGGCTGGATGAAGAGTGGCTCCAGCGTTTGTCCAAAGAGTAAATCGCCACGTTCATTTGATTGTAATTGCCACTTCACTTTCTAGTCTCTCGCCCTTCACATGGAGCAGCTCGTGACAGCAATTGGTGCCAGTCAGGCAGTTGTAGATGTTCATTATAGTATTCGCGGTCCGTTGGCGAATCGTGCTCTCGAATTAGAGCAGGAAGGTCACGAGATTATCAAATTAAATATTGGTAATCCCGGCCTCTTTGGATTCACCGCACCAGCCGCAGTTCATGATATCATCAAGCAACACCTGGGAGAAAGTGAAGCCTATTGTCATCAGAAGGGAATCACCGAAGCGCGAGCGGCGATTGCTGCCTATCAAAATAAATATTCCTGTACCGAGATTGACGAAGACGATATTTTTATCGGCAATGGTGTGAGTGAGCTCATTCTCATGGCTTTGCGCGCGCTTTTGAATGTTGGCGATGAAGTCTTAGTGCCGAGTCCTGGATATCCGTTATGGACGGCAGCGGTTTATTTATCTGACGGTGAAGCTATCCATTATCCATGTCGCGCAGAAAATGATTACATTCCTGACCCAAAGGAAATTGAGTCATTAATTACTGAGCGTACACGGGCTATTGTTTTAATTAATCCGAATAACCCAAGCGGCGCGGTCTATCCTGATGATACCTTAGCTGAAATTGCAAAGATTGCTGAGAAACATCAATTGGTTGCGATGAGCGATGAGATCTATGACCAAATCGTTTATGATGATGCCAAACACTGTGCATTAAGTGGTTATATTACTGACACTTTATGCATGACATTTTCTGGTTTATCGAAAGTACATCGTGCCTGTGGTTACCGTGTTGGTTGGTTATGTTTTAGCGGTAAGCGTGAACAAGCTCAGGATTATATCGATGCTATAGAATTATTAGCGTCGCTGCGTTTGTGTAGCAACGTGCCTGGTCAGTGGGCCGTGCCTACTGCACTCGAAGATAATAGCATTCAAGAATTAATTAATCCGGGTGGACGTTTATACGAGAGTCGTCGTGCGCTACTCGAAGCCATTGAGGCATCGCCCTATTTGTATGGTGCAGCGCCAAATGGTGCGCTCTATGCCTTTATCGGCGTTGATACGGACTTACTGCCTGACTTTGATGATGAACAGTTCGGTCTCGACTTGTTAGAGAAGAAACATGTGCTCGTGGCGCCTGGCCAAGGTTTTAATATCGCAGAAAAGAATTTTTTCCGTGTGACCTTATTGCCGAATGCCGATGATATTCGTGAAGTATTTATTCGTATCGATGCTTTGCTACAGGAATACGCAGCAGCTGCGCAATCCGCATAAATAATGGGTAGAAAATTTCATCAGCGCATTAGTGGCCTCTATGTGGTGAATAAGCCGGTGGGTATTTCATCAATGGGTGCGGTTAAGCGCGTGCGTTGGTGTGCCGAGGGCTGTAAAACCGGTCATGCCGGAACGCTTGATCCCTTAGCCAGTGGTGTGTTGATTTGCTGTCTTGGTAAGGCAACCAAATTAGTCGATTCCTTAATGGGCATGACTAAAGTCTACGAAACGATGATTGATTTAAGTGCATTTACCGCAACCGATGATGCTGAGGCAGAACGAGAAGAAGTTGATGTTTCGGTTATTCCGGATCAGCATGCAATTGATAAGAGTTTGCAAAAATTTATTGGTACCATCGATCAACGACCGCCTGCTTATTCAGCCTGTAAAATAGATGGTCAGCCTGCCTATAAACGGGCACGTGCCGGTGAAAAGGTTGAGGTGAAAATTAAACAGGTGCGTATCGATAACATAGAATGTTTATCTTACGAATGGCCATTACTCAGTATTCGGGTGACCTGCGGTAAGGGCACTTATATCCGTAGTCTTGCTCGACAAATTGGTGAAGACTTGGGAACGGGTGGTTATTTGACTGCGCTTGTTCGCACAGCCGTTGGTGATTATACCTTAGACCAAGCAACTTCGTTAGACGATGTACCCGAGCCTTTAACTGAGGATATGCTTATCCCAGTTGAGCTGCCAAAAAAATGAGCAAGCAATAAAAAATTCGTTGCGTCATTTTTGAGCACGTTTAAGCGAATTGAGCACTATTAAGACCCGCATAGACCTTATTTGATTGGCATGTTCTTTGCCTAAATGCTCTCGACAGGGAGTTTTAGCGATGAGCAATCAACGATTAGTGGTAATTGGTAATGGCATGGTTGGCCATAAATTTATCGAGCGCTGTATTGAAAGCGGAGCTCATGAGTGGTTTGATATTAGTGTTTTTTGTGAAGAACCGCGTTTAGCTTATGATCGCGTTGGATTAACTGGATATTTTGCTGGTAAATCAGCGGATGACTTATCACTTACTGATGAGCAATTTTATAAAGACCATGGCATCAACGTATTTATTGGTGATAAGGCGAAACATATCGATCGTAAAAATCAAATAGTGCGATCTAAAAATGGCTTGGAACTTTCCTATGATAGAGTGGTGCTGGCAACGGGTTCTTATCCATTTGTCCCACCGATTCCAGGCAATGATCAAGAGCACTGTTTTGTTTATCGTACCATCGAAGATTTAGATAAAATCAAAGCATCTGCTCAAGGTGCAAAAAGTGGAACGGTTATTGGGGGTGGATTACTTGGTCTTGAGGCGGCAAATGCCATTAAACAGATGGGTCTCGAAACCAATGTCGTAGAATACAATAATCGTTTGATGGCCGTGCAAATTGATGATGGTGGCGGCGCTATTTTACGTAAAAAAATTGAGCAACTGGGTGTTGGCGTTCATACTGGTAAACTAACCAAATCTATTGCATGTGGTGGTGAAGGTCGTTACCGCATGGAATTTTCCGATGAAACGGAACTTGAAACTGATTTAGTTATTTTCTCGGCGGGCATTCGTCCGCGTGACAGCATTGCACGTGCCTGTGATTTAGAAGTTGGTGAACGCGGTGGCATCGTGATTAATGATTATTGCCAGACGTCGGATCCGAATATTTATGCTATTGGTGAATGTGCTTTATGGCGTTCGCGCATCTTTGGATTAGTCGCACCTGGATATGACATGGCCAATGTTACCGTGAGTCATTTAACCGGTGGAGCTGCTATGTTTACTGGTGCTGATATGAGCACTAAATTAAAATTAATGGGCGTCGATGTGGCTGGTATTGGTGATAGTCATGGCCGTACACCGGATGCCATTTCCTATATGTACACAGATGAAGCTACAGAGATGTATAAGAAAATTGTAGTTAGTCCCGATAAAAAACACTTAATAGGTGCTGTGCTTGTTGGTGATGCATCCGACTACGGTGCATTGTTGCAGTACATGCAGAATAAAATCGAATTACCAGAACATCCAGATTCACTGATTCTACCTCAGCGCGATGGCGCAAAAAGTGGATTGGGTGTAGATGCACTACCAGATTCAGCCCAGATCTGCTCCTGCCATAACGTGACTAAAGGTGATTTATGTAAAGCCATTGAAGATGGCAATACGGATTTAGCCGGATTAAAATCATGCACCAAGGCGGGAACAGGATGTGGCGGTTGTGCTACACTGGTTGGACAGGTGCTTAATAGTGAGCTGAAAAAAGCGGGTGTTGAAGTCAATAACCACGTGTGTGAGCACTTTGCCTATTCACGTCAGGAACTTTACCATCTTATTCGTGTAGAACGTATTAGTAGTTTTCAGGAATTATTGGCTAAGCATGGTATAGGCCGTGGCTGCGATATTTGTAAGCCAGCAATCGCGTCTATCTTAGCGTCATGTTGGAATGAATATATTCTTCAAAACGACCATGCAGGTTTGCAAGATACCAACGATTACTTCATGGCCAATATGCAGAAAGACGGCACGTATTCGGTGGTGCCGCGTGTGCCTGGTGGTGAAATCACCCCAGAAAAACTAATCGTTCTCGGTGAAGTCGCGAAAAAATATAACTTATATACAAAAATTACTGGTGGTCAGCGTATTGATTTATTTGGCGCACGTGTTGACCAATTACCGCTAATTTGGCGCGAGCTTGTCGACGCAGGTTTTGAAAGTGGACATGCCTATGGTAAATCGATGCGAACAGTCAAATCCTGTGTCGGTAAAACCTGGTGCCGTTACGGAGTTGATGATAGCACTAGTTTGGCGATTGAAGTTGAAAAACGTTATCGTGGCTTGCGCTCACCACATAAATTAAAATTAGCGGTTTCAGGCTGTACACGTGAATGTGCAGAGGCGCAGAGCAAAGATGTTGGTATAATAGCCACTGAAAATGGGTGGAACCTTTATGTGGCAGGCAATGGTGGCATGAAACCGCGTCATGCTGATTTATTTGCTAGTGATTTAGATAAAGAAACTCTTATTAAATATATAGACCGTTTTTTGATGTTTTATATTCGCACTGCTGATCGTTTGCAGCGCACCTCGGTGTGGATGGAGAACTTAGAAGGTGGACTTGATTACGTACGTGAAGTGGTCATCGATGATAAATTAGGCATTGCCGAAGAATTGGAAAAAGAAATGGCTCATGTCATCGGCACTTATGAGTGCGAGTGGAAGAAGACCATCGAAGACGAAGAGAAGCTCAAGCGCTTCCGTCATTTTGTGAACAGCGATGATACTGATGACAATGTGGTCTTTGTTGAAGAACGTGGTCAAGTTCGTCCTGCGACTACAGAAGAACGTGAAGAACTCTTAAGTGGAAAGAAAGGGCAGTCATGGAATCACTCGTAGAAACAAACTGGACTGAAGTCTGTAATGCCGAAGACATTATTTCTCATGTTGGCATTTGTGCACAATTAGGCGAGAAGCAGGTAGCTATATTTTATCTTAAAGATGAGCAGCAAATCTATGCAATTGATAATTACGATCCTGTTGGTGAGGCTAATGTATTATCCCGTGGTATCGTTGGTGATTTAAATGGTGAAGTAGTTGTCGCATCACCCTTATATAAACAGCATTATAATTTAGCTACCGGTGTGTGTTTAGAAAAATCAGAAGTATCATTACATTGCTACCCAGTCCGAGATCGTGACGGGGTCATTGAATTAGGCTTGCCGTGAGCGAACAAGCCACTGATAGAAGTCTTTTAACAGCAAGATTGTGGGCAGCAGCTTCATGTATGTTTATCGCTGCCTTAGTCATAGGTGGTTGGTGCCTATTTGAATTTGATATGGCATTAGTGGCTTACGGTATGGCGTGTGTATTAAGTACCTATGCATTTGTATTTCGGTTTACACTGTGGTGCCAGCGTCCACCAACGCAGCACATGTATCGACGCGCATTCAATCACCTTTGTTCGATTCAGACAATCACAAAGACGTTGCCGCAATTAGTAAAACGATTTTTCGCTTATTTTGGTGCAAATCGATTCGTCGCTAAACGTGGCTTATTGCGTTGGTTTGCCCATTGGCCAATCATGATGGGTTGTGTTATGGCGGCATCGATAGCCTTTCCATTGGTATTTGGTTGGGTGTGGTTTCAGTCAGTCCCCGAGAATCTTAATCAGTATCAACTCATGATTTTTCATTTCGGTTTATTTTCTTTTGAAACCGATTCGTTTTTTGCTTTTATGCTATTTCATGGCTTAGTCTGGGCATCATTCCCGGTTTTAATTGGCGTGGGTATAGCGTTTGTTCGACGTATGCGTAACCGTGGTGATCAAGCAGTACAGACATTTGCAGAAGACTTCATGCCACTCATTGCGCTCGCAGTCATAGCCATAACTGGTCTCTTATTGGCAACTTCTTACACTTGGTTCGATGGTGCGGGATATGATATAATTGCTCTATCACATGCGGTTGCAGTCATTGGAACTATTTTATGGCTACCCTTTAGCAAATTGCTCCACGTACCGCAACGCAGCCTTAAAGTAGCAGAGATGATCAATGCAGCCTGTGATGAAGAACGCCATCACTGTCAGCGTTGTGGCGGTGATTATGCACGGGCAGCACAGATTGCTGATTTAAAATCTATTGAAGCGCAATTAGGTTTTTTATACGCCGATGACGAAATGCATTATCAAGATATCTGTCCGGCATGTCGCCGTGCTAACTTTGTTTTAGCTCAAGGCCAACGATGGAAATACAAACAACGGATTGTTGAAGAGCCGCAGGTTCTTAATGAAGCAGAGGTGCTGGTTCATGGCTGAAATACCTGCAGATCGTTTACAAACATTGGCCGAGTTTGGTCCCAACCTGCATTATAATCATGGTATGACTATCGACCCGTCTTTGCAGATTGACAAGGAAGTCGATACGCATTGTTGTTTTTGTGGTCAGCAGTGCGGTATCAAACTTAAAGTTGCGGATAATCAGGTAGTTGGATTTGAGCCGCGTTATGATTTCCCATTTAATAAAGGATTGCTTTGTCCCAAAGGTGTGAAGCGCTATTTGCAGGGTGGGCATCCAGATCGCCTAACAACAGCCTTGCAAAAAAATACAGCTGCACCAGGTGGATTTAGTCAAATAAACTATGATCAAGCCATTCAAGAAGTAGCAGAGAAAATCAAACACATTCAAAATCAATATGGACCAGAAAGTGTTGGTGTCCTCAGTGGTGCAAGTTTGACGACTGAGAAAGCCTATTTGATGGGGAAATTTGCACGCCTCGGATTACAAACGCCTTATATCGATTATAATGGTCGCCTGTGCATGGTCAGTGCGGCAGCAGCGAATAAAAAAGCCTTTGGTATTGATCGCGCAGCCAACCCTTGGGATGATATTATTGGTACAGACGTGGTGTGGATTAGTGGTGCGAATATTGCTGAATGTGCACCCATAACGACTAATTATGTATGGCAGGCTCGTGAGCATGGTGCAAAAATTATTGTTGTTGATCCGCGTATTACTCCAATTGCACGCACAGCTGATTTATACCTGCCAATAAAACCAGGCCGTGACATAGCACTGTTTAATGGTGTTTTGAATATGATGATTCAATGGGGTTGGATTGACGAGGGATTTATCAAAGGTTATACCGTGGGCTTTGATGAATTGGCTGAATCTGTTTCTGAATGGACTTTAGAAAAGACCGCGCGAGTAACTGGTATTGCAGAAAAGAAAATAGCTCAGGCCGCAGAAATATGGGGTACAGCAAAAACGTCATTTTTATTACATGCACGTGGCATCGAACATCACACGCACGGTGTGCAAAATTGTTTGGGTGCCATTAATATTGTTTTGGCATCAGGTCGTATTGGTCGTGAAAATTGTGGTTATGCAACGATTACCGGACAGGCAAACGGTCAGGGTGGTCGTGAGCATGGACAAAAGTGCGATCAGCTACCTGGTGCGAGAGATATTAGCAATCCGGAGCATCGTGCTCATGTTGCGAAGGTTTGGGGTGTGGAGCCTGATGAAATCCCTGGACCTGGTGTCGATTGTTATGAGATGATGCGCAAAATTCACAGCGGTGAAATAAAAGCGTTATTAACCCTGTGCTTCAATCCCAAAGTTTCGTTGCCGGATAATTCATATGTCGGTGCTGCGCTCGATAAATTAGATTTCATGTGCAGTATCGATTTCTTTTTAAGCGAAACAGCTCAACATGCTGATATTGTTTTGCCGGGTTCTTTGCAAGAAGAGGATGAGGGTATTATCACTCAAATTGAGGGGAGGGTGATAAAGATTAATAAAGCCGTTGATCCGCCAGGTGAAGCCAAACAAGATTGGAAAATCATTCAAGATCTTGCTCGATTACTCGGTCGTGATAAAGGTTTTACTTTTGAAAATCCTGGTGAAATCTTAGATGAATTACGCGATGCCAGTAAGGGTGGCGTTGCTGATTACGCAGGCGTGACTTATGAAAAAATCGACAAGCAAGGTGGCGTGTTTTGGCCGTGTTATGACGAGGATCATCCAGGAACACCTCGCCTTTTTGAAAAAGGTTCATGGAATCCCGTAGCAAATGGTGCAGGCCCATTTTATTTTCCGGATGGTAAGGCGCGATTCGTTGTCGCACCGTATTCAGCTCCAGCAGAAGACATTGATGACGAATATGATATTATTCTCACCAGTGGTCGTGTAGTGAGCCAATTTTTATCTGGAACGCAGACACGACGCATTGGTCCTTTAGTTGATCAATATCCAGAGCCGTGCATAGAAATGCACCCCCGTCTAGCCGAAAAATTAAATATTAAGGACAATGACTGGGCAACGGTGCAAACGCGTCGTGGCTCAGTGACCTTGCGTGCTCAAGTCGTCCAAACCATTCGTCCTGATACAATTTTTGTGCCGTACCACTGGGCTGGCAAGCGCAGCATTAATCAATGCACGGTGCAAGCACAAGATCCCATTTCAAAAATACCTGAATTTAAAGTTTGTGCCTGTCGTGTGGTTAAATCTTTAGAGCCGAATTATATCAAAGAAGAACAGTCTCTTTTACAGGGGGCGGTTCGATGATTGCAGACGATCAAGAATTTTTCATTGACCCAAACCGCTGTATTGGTTGTCAGGCCTGTGTCCAAGCGTGCAGTGAATGCGATACCCATAAGGGTCAGGCGATGATTCATTTGGAATATGTTGATCGCAGTTCGAGTCCGCAAACAGCACCGGTAATTTGTATGCACTGCGATACACCAACCTGTGCTGAAGTTTGTCCAGCTGACGCCATTAAGAAAACACCTGACGGTGTGGTGCAGAGTGCGCGTAAGGAACGCTGTGTTTCCTGTGATAATTGTGGCCTAGCCTGTCCATTTGGTGTGCCAAAGGTCAAAGTCGAAATTGAATTAATGATGAAATGCGACATGTGCTATGATCGCACGGCATTTGGTAAAAAACCGATGTGTGCATCCGTATGTCCAAGTCAGGCCTTATTTTTTGGTACACGTGAAGAAATCAATGAACTACGCCCGCGATCACAAGCAGTCAATGAATTTCAATTTGGCCAGCAGATTATTAACACCAAAGTGAATATGATGATTCCGAAAGAGGATGACGACTCGCTTATTATGGTTGGCGTTGCTGATCCTATGAGTGTAGATGACATGATGATGGATGGATTGTTTGAGGACTAATGCCATGGATAAATTATCAAAACATCCAAGTAGAGAGACTGACCAACACGATGAAGGATGGCGTGAGCAATACCCAATCGACACCGTCAAAGAACAAAATCAGAATCGTCGTCAATTTCTCAAAACCGTGGTCGCTGGTAGCGCACTTTTAGCCTGTGGACAGGTTGCATTGGTCGCAGCCGAAGCGCGCCGTGCGCAAGTTAAGCAACTGTCAGACAAGCGAATGGTGTTGGATGTTAATTTAAGTGACATTGCCGATGGCGAATCAATTCTCTTTCATTATCCAGATGAACACAGTCCTTGTTTATTGATTAAAATTTCTGATAGCAAAGTCCTGTCTTATTCACAAAAGTGTACGCATCTAGCATGTCCACTTATACCAAAGGCAGAAGAAGGCATGCTCTTTTGCCCCTGTCACAAGGGCGCTTTCGATTTAGAAACAGGAAACCCCTTATTCGGACCACCAAAACGAGCATTGCCACGCGTTCAATTATCTGTTGATGATACAGGTTTGATTACCGTTTACGGAATGGAGCAAGCATTGTGAATAAGATTAAGGCACTTGAAAAGCAGAATAACATTTTGAGTTTCAAAATCACTTTAGCGATGATCATATTTGCTGTTCAGCTCTACGCCATGGCTATGTCGGTACGTTATTACATGGCTGGTGAAAGTACCGCGTTATGGCCAGCAGCGTTATTTTCTATCTTGTTGCTTGTTGTTTCAATCAGTGTCGCAATTTTTGATCGCAAACACAAAGAAGCTTAAATACTTACTTCTATATTTAATTTGCGAGTCAGCTCTTCAGCACATTGCTGCGTCAAATCTTTAAGGCTGTCTTTATAGATGATATACTCATCATCTTCCGTTTTCAGTTGTACTTGATAATGGGAATCAGTGAATGCCTTGTCTGATTCAATAACGGTAATCTGTCTTATCTCATTGAAGGCAATGGCTTCCCAGCGACCAAAATAGCCACCGCCAATCCATAAGAGTTTATGTTTTTTATCAATAATAGCAGACTCACTAAAGTCTTTAAGCAACCAGGCACAGGCGCTAACCATACCAGTAACGAGTACCGCTAATACGGCGCAGCTGAGTATTTCAATTCCGTTGAGTTGAGCGCTATAGTTCACAATGGTAATGATCAGTGAAAGTAAAACGATCACTGCAGCAGCAAGTGCGATACTCGGCACGAGACGAATGTATGGACCTAGTCCCATGCGATCGGTGTCTTGAAATTGGAAATTCTGTCCGCTTCGTGAAAAGAATTCACCTTCCTGAATATTGCGAGGCATAATGAAATTAAATATGCGGCTTTTGGGGCTTGGTGTGGCGAATGAGAATTTATTGTTGCTGTAGGGCATTGTGATTTCCTTTATGCAGCAGCTTGTTTAGCTTCTTGGGCTTGTTGTTTGGCTTCTGCTTGGGCGAGACGCAGATTGCTGATTTCTTCATGTGCGATTTGTTCTTCAGCGGGTTTAAAGCGAATGGCAAGTGTGAGCATGGCGCAGGCACTGACGCAGCAGCCAATAATAAATAATGCAGTCGGCCACCAGCTTGAGTCTGTTTTGAATAAAAATCCAGCACACACAGCGCCAACGTTGCCACCTGCACCGACAATACCGGAAACCAATCCAATGGATTTCTTATTGATAAATGGGACGACCGAATAGGTAGCGCCTTCCGACATTTGGGTAAATAAACTAAATATAATCATAGAAGTGATGGCAAGCGGGAGGATGTGCATTTGTGAAAAACACAAGAGGGCTATGCCTTCACAAAACAAAGCGATGCATAACCAGCGCACGCGACCATTTAAGCCCCATTTACGTCCAAGGCGATCGCCAAAAAAACCACCAAGCGTTCGCGCAAAAATATTCATTAAACCAAAAAGCATGGCTATACGACCTGCACTAGCGAGGCTCAGATCAAAATGATCGACATAATACATTGCCGCCATGTTGTTAATGGTTAATTCAATACCAAAGCAGGCAGCATAAACTAAAAATAATAGCCAGACGCGGTAATCCTTGACCACATCTTTAATAGAGCCTTTGTCTTTAGCCTTTTCAGGGTCTTTACGTTTAATGTCTTTGAAATTTCCTTCAGGTGTATCCTGAGTGAGGAAATAATAAGCAATTCCTGTCAAGAAACAGATGGAACCTGCTACGACCATGGCTAATCGCCAACCCAGGGTTTCACTAGCGGTTAAGAATGTCATGAAACTCATGAGTAGCGGCATGGCCATTTGCGTGACACCACCACCGAGATTACCCCAACCAGCAGTAGTGGCATTGGCGGTCCCAACACAGTTGGGGGCAAACATCAAGGTGGTATGAAATTGGGTAATAACAAATGCAGCGCCGATACAGCCAATCAATAAACGGCAGAGCAATAATCCTTCATACGTTTCTACCAGGCTCACTCCCATAACTGGCAATGAGCCAACCATTAATAAGACCGAATAGGTTATGCGTGGCCCAATACGGTCGCAAATCCAACCGATTAATAAGCGAGCGAATACAGTCGCTGCTACCGATGCGATTATTAAATTACCAACCTGTGCTGGGCTGAGGCTCATTTCTTCACGAACGAAGGGCATTAATGGCGCAATGCCGAACCAAGCAAAGAAACATAAAAAGAATGCGAACCAACTCAGGTGGAAGGCCCGCATTTGTGGTGTTGAGAAATTAAAAAGATTTATGGAAGTGGCTTTAGATTGAGTGTGCATGCCCATCTATTGCACATGCCTTGCCAATTGATTTTTTATCCGTAAGTCTAGTTATAACAGGTGTTTAAATTACTGTAACATTAATAAAGTGTTGTAAGTGATGTTCCTGATTAGTTTTAGAGCAAGAAAATTGCTGAAAAATTGAACACGTGCAAAAAAAACGCCCTATGCATCACATAGGGCGTTTGAGGTAATTTCGGTAAGAACTTAGAATTTCCAGCCAGTCCATACCCACAGTTTATTGGTATCTGTTGCAAAACCGTCTTCACTGTAGAAAGCTAATTTTGCACCGGCACTCATGTTTTCGATGTCTTGGAATTTATAGGTAGCAACGATGTCAATTTCAGAACCGAAGTCATCTCCTGAATCATCACCGCTAAAGATATGGTAGATGCCTTTTACATTTAACCCAGGAATGGCTTTTATTTTTCCACCAACACGGAAATACAAATCTTGCAAACCATCAGGTGGGGTGCCGAGGAATTTATCGGCCCAGCCGTTGAATTTGTGACCAGTGGCATGCGGTGTTTGAAAAGCTGCGTTACCATCATCGGAGCCAAGAATTTCCATGCCTAAAGAAAATTCTATGTCGTTGACTACAACGCCGCCACGAATGTGTGTATACATTGCACTTAATGAATCGCGTTCACCAAAATCATTTTGTTGCGCAAGTTCGACTTCGTAACTTAATTTCATGCCATCACTGAGTGCTTGTTTACCATTAAAGCTTACACCGATGGTTTGACTGTCAGACCCAGATCCGTCGTCACCAGTTTTATCAAAATCAAGGAGATATATATATCCAGTTGCTTTGCCGATGTCCTCTAATGTGTACGTGCCATGCACAAAATGTGACATTTGTGGTGCATCGCCTGCAGTTGGATGTTCATCGGTGTTGATTCGATTAGCATTAAACACAAATGCGTATTCAAGCTCTAGATTGTCTACGCTTTTATTAACGACTCGTAGTGCATCAAAGGTTTGTCTGTTTTGTCTCCATGCGACTGCACCGACATGACGTTGATTGCCGTGATTGATGACTTGGCGACCAATTTTAAATGTATTTTTCTCAACACCGATGTAGCCAAGGAAGGCCTCGTCTAGCTCAGATTCTTCTGGGTCAGCAATTATTGCTTTATCAGCGTGTCCATTGGTAGTTGAATTATACTCTTCGTCATCGGGTATAGCGGCGGTGTGTTCGAAGGTAAGTTTACCGTACCAGCCCTTGTAGGCTTGTGTCTTGTACCCTAACAACATGCGCAGGGTAAGCGCTTGAGCATCAAGATCGGATCCAGCGCCGCCGTCTTCATCAACGGTTTCTAAGCGTAATCGCAAGTCGAGAGAGGTGGTGCCTTGGGATAGTGCGTCAGAAATACTGCCGGCTTCTTCCACGGCTTGGAGGCTTGGTACAAGTGCACCGCTACACAACAGGGCAGCACTGAGATAAGAAAGGCGAGATGTTAATGACATAGAGGATTCCTTGTCCAAAGGACGAGTACGAGCAGGACTATAGCGATACTGAGACGTAAAATATGTATTATGCGTATAATATGGATATATATATCCATAAAGCATTTGCACTATGTTCTGACTGCATGCATGGAATGCATGAGTGATTTTTTATTGATGAGCGATAGGGATTAACCACCGAGCATCCATGCGTGCATTCAGAACGCTGCTTATGAGGCAAGTACCGTGCCAAGATCTGAGCCAGCACATTGCTTGATTTCTTATCAAAAATGAGGTGTGAGGAGGTCATATTTTCGCTCTTTGCTTAAAATTTGATTTTCTAATGCCCAATTTGAAATATATCTAATGCAATGATTTACGCGATTAGACCTGAAGACGACGAAAATTTTCAATTTAAGATTGGAACGATTATTTTGCATAAGCGCTATGGCTACAATGGCATCATTGTTTCACGAGATGCACAATGCCAAGCAGATGAGTCATGGTATCTTAAAAACCAAACCCAGCCTGATCGCTTACAGCCGTGGTACCATGTTTTGGTTCATCAGGCCGGGCATCATACCTATGTTGCCGAATCGAATTTACAAATTGCCAATGAACCAATAGACATCGAGCACCCACTCATCGATTTATTTTTCGAGAGAAATGAAAGTGGTGTTTATGTCCGCAATAATAGAGAGTGGCCACTTTAATTAATGTTTTGCGAGCTAAGCGCAAAGCGCAACAGCGAGCAAAAAACCAGCAAGAGTGCTGTAGATGCAAGGCACAAGGTGACGTGGCATGCTATTGCATGCGAGTCGCCTTGTAACGAGGCAGATGCAGTGCTATGGCTGGTTTTAGTGGAAGGCGATTTTATCTAGGCCAATCGCCATGCAGTATTTCATCAGACTGTTTTTCTCGGCGCGGTTTGACTTTTGTTTATTGTGAGACGTTATGCGGACGCGGGCACGGCTGGTGCCGGTGATTTCGCGCATTTCTTCATCAGCTAATCTCTTGAGGCGTGTTTCTAACGTCATTCGGTCAACGCGTTGCCCATCAAGTAAATAGGCGTCCCATTCATCAAGGATAACAATATTGATAATAGGTGGCGGTGTTTGGTCTGGGTGCCTACCACATGACTGCAAACACAGATATACTGCGATGAATAAAGTAAGTATTAGCTTAGAGTGAACGTTGCTGTTCATCGTCTGATTCAGATTTTTCGTAGTTGCTATCTGAAGCTTCGCCTGTTTCGGTGGCAGATGTTTTGTCTCTGCTGACAGCACCAGGAGCGCCGTTCTCTTTAGGCTCTGGAGGGGTCTCGCCGTCTTCTTCAGGCATGCCTTCGTTGATGCCTTTTTTGAATTCACGCATGCTGCCACCGATGCTGCGCATCACATTCGGCAGGCGTTTACCAAAAATCAGCAAGGCAACGATGAGAATGACAGTCCATTCGAATGGACCAGGCATTCCGATAGCCAACACAGTAAGAGGGATTTGCATACGTAAGCCCTTTGTAGCGAAAAAACTACGTTATAGAGGCCATAAGTCCAAGCAAGCAGCGTTAAGGCACATTGATTGCACTTATGCGTCTATTGCCTAGCCTTCCATGCATGGATTTAACCCAGTATATCCGTGATGTTGAAGACTTTCCGAAGCCTGGAATCACGTTTAAAGACATTACCCCGCTGCTGTCAAACCATAAAGCCATGGACCATGCCATTGGGCAGTTGTCCGAGCGATTTGGGAATCAAGGGATTACCAAAATCGCTGGAATCGAGAGCCGTGGCTTTATCTTTGCCCCTCCATTGGCACTAGCGCTTGGCTGTGGCTTTGTTCCAGTTCGCAAACCTGGCAAATTGCCATGGCGTTGCCGAAGCGTTGAGTACGACTTGGAATATGGCAGTGATAAAATCGAAATTCACGAAGATGCTGTTAGCGCTGATGACAAAGTTTTGATCATCGATGACCTCTTGGCTACTGGTGGAACAATGGCGGCGGCGATAAGTTTGGTACAGGATCTCGGCGCGGAAGTTTACGCTACGGCCTGTATAATTAACTTAAACTTTCTCGGTGGCGGTGAAAAAATTGACACCGAACATCATGGGTTGATCAATTATGATTAGATGTGCACTCATCATAATAGTCTTCGGACTACTCTCGTGTTCAGGTGGAAAAGTTCGAGTACCAAATAAAGGTGTCGAACTGAGTAAAACCGAGGGAATTAGTTTTATCCGCGTTAGCGAACCCTTAGCTGAGGGACGCGGACGCTTTGAATTAAATGATTCGAAGATTTATGAACTCGAAGCATTCAGTTTAGATATCATTAGTTTGATTGAGCTTATTGCTCCAAATTATCGCGTTAGTGTTCGTACGGAAATGGCTGGTGGACGTTATGATTTCCATATTGATGCTAAAAAATTTCCAGCTGAAAGTGCAATCATGCAACGCTATACCCTTCAACAGGCAAGTTACAAAGAAATAGCCAAGGCCTTGAAAATTAAAATTAAAATGGAAGTCGCTAAGCGCGAGGTAATTGTTTCGCGATAATCTAAGGCCCTGTAGCTCAGCTGGATAGAGCATCGCTTTCCTAAAGCGGAGGTCACAGGTTCGAATCCTGTCAGGGTCGCCAGCTTTATAACACCAACAGAATTAAACCAATTAAGGATATTTTATCAATCGACGTAAACCTGTGACTCCGCTTTGGAAACCAGCTCACTGCGTTCGCGCTACGTGGGCCGCAGACCACTCAAGTGCTCTGCTAAATTGCAGGGCAATTTACCCACTCCGCCCTAAAGCGGAGGTGAATTGCGTATCGCCGCAGGCGATAGAAGAGCATGGGCATGCTCTTCGGCGCAAGAATAGGCCACTTTATGTGGCCGTGGTCGCAGGTTCGAATCCTGCCAGGGTCGATAAATATCGCTATCATATTTTATTGAAATATTTTAATTAGAGAACATAAGTGAATTAGCTTTGCTTATGGTAAAATGGTCAGCGATTGATTTTTGATTATTGATAAATTTTATGTCAAGAGAATTGAGATCTGCATCAACCACAATTCCACCAAGTTGATTTTTTTGCCTAATGTGAGCAGGATGTTTACTTTTTCCATCAATTTTCCCAGAGCATCCTAACAGCACGTATACTGTCCCATTTTTATCTTTTTGATTGTATTTTAAATAATGTGGTCCTGTTTGTTTCATGTGTTTGTCTCTATCATAGGATTTGGATTCTCCAAAGTGACCGTGAATCATTTCCGTCCTAGCGTAGCTGTGAATGTGTCCATTTAAAACTAAATCGACGCCGTATTCTTCTAGGATAGGATTGAATATTTTTCTAGACTTCACTAGCTCTTCCTCAGCATCCGAATTGTGCCCACCTTTCCCGTATGGCGTGTGATGCCAACAGGCGATAGTCCAAGCTTTATCATTTTCAAGTAAATCTTTTCGCAGCCACTTTATCATTTTCCCTTGTTTGCTCATATTGGTTGCAAATGCATCAAGAACTACTATGTGGACGGGTCCATTGTTGTAAGAGTAATATATTTCCGATTTGGATGGTACCCCACCACATTCTCCGTGTTTGGGGAATGCGAATAAGCGAGTATAGGTTAACATGCTAGCAGCATCGTGATTGCCTAAGACCGAATATACAGGAGTTGAAGATAGTATTTTCCGTAATGGAGAAAAAAATAGCCTGTTATATTGGTCCTCGCTACCAACTGTGTAGGCGTTGTCTCCTAGTAGAAGTATTGAGTCAAAATTATTGAATTTTGTTGAAATAGATTTGTAAACAGACCTCAATCCATCAGATCCACTGTCACCTAATACAAGTATCTTACATGACTCGTCTTG
Source organism: Planctomycetota bacterium (assembly GCA_028280785.1). Taxonomy (GTDB): domain Bacteria; phylum Planctomycetota; class UBA11346; order UBA11346; family UBA11346; genus JANQLF01. Next base: position 3,971 of record JANQLF010000069.1, on the reverse strand, counting down.
CTCTGGAGCTTTTCTTGTATGGAAAAAACCTTTGAATTCTCTTTCTCCAGTAGATTTATAGAAATATTTACTATTTGGTATTAGGTCAGATAAACTTATATTGAAGTCATTCTTTCTTGAATCGAAGTAAAAGTGTCTAGTCGAGGGGTCGTTTTCACTCCATACAGTTAATAATGATTCGCTTTCGCCTTTATTCTGCCATAATATCTTTGCACTGTTATGTGAAAGAGACTGTATGTAAGGCGATCTGTTAATGGGAGTGGCATACCGGTCAACGTAATAGGGTTTGTTTTCACTTTTGCATGAAATTAATAAAAGACCTGTTAAGATCAGGGGAAATAGTCTTGGCATATTTAAGCAACTCCTGATGGGGGGAAGTCCAGAGGCTCCATGTCATCCTTGTATAGATTGGGAATGGAATCTATTGGCGTATGTTTTTTCTTTTTAATTGTTGCATTGTTTGTACCAGTGCATCCTGATGAAAGCACCGTGAAAATTAAAAGGAATATCAAATTAATTTTTTTAACCATGCATGCATTATGCATTTAACTGCATGATTCTAAAAGGTAACTAAAGATAGGTAATTGTTACTACGGTAATCAGGTAGCTGAGCGGTAGCGTTACTTTTGTAACGATAAATTACACGGGGAAAAGAATCGCAAAAATTTCCTGCCGACTGCTGATTCCTAATTTTCTAAAAATTAGACTCACTCTATTTTTAACAGTTTGGTGAGATATGCCTAGTGCTATGGAAATAGTTTCGTTACTTGCGCCTCTGACAATCAGAGAGACTATTCTTTTTTCGGTCTCTGTTATTGGTAGAGACATTAAGCGTCGTTGAAAAATATTGCTTAACAGCCTATTGCTCGGATCATTTCTGGATGTGTAAAATTCGCTGTCGTAGAGATTATCGATTACAGATTTGAGTTGAGATCCATTGAATGGTTTCTCGATTAAATAATCTGCACCCGCGTTAAGCGCAGCTTTGACGTTTTCTTTATCTGCAAAGCTGGTAATTACGATTTTGACAATTTGCAATTCCTGATTTGTTGTTTCTTGTAATAAGCTAATGCCGTCCATTTCTGGCATTACTATATCGGTTACGAGTACGTCAAAGCTGTTGTCTATGAATGTAAGGGCTTCTTTTCCATTTTTGGCAGTTTGTGTGAACATCCCTTCCCTTGAAAGAGATGCGGATAAGAGCTCTCTCGTGTCCTCTTCATCGTCAACTATCAATACGCGGCACTGAACCATCGAAGAAGTCATCCTTTTCATCTATGCCTTTAACTCTTTCGAATATACCGTGGTGTGCTTTGCCGACAACTTGAAAAGAAACGACTCCGTCTGCAGAGTGGTAGGAAATACGAAGGTTCATTTGCTTGGCGAGTTCGTTGACTATAACGACGCCTAAGCCTAGGCCGTGGACATGTGCATCTCTAGATGAGAGATCTTCAATGGTAGCAATTTTAAAGGAGTCGGGCAATTTGCCTTCGTTGTATATTACGACATAGTATTGTTTGTTCTTTGCATCTTCAGAAATATCGACATAGATTGCAGTTTCCTGAGATGAAGCGAGCATAGCATTTCTTAGCAAATTTTCAAATATTGTTTGGAGACAGTCGTAATCGCCGGAGAGATAAACTCTTTTCCGACCTGTTTTGTTAGTAATGGCCAATTCTCGTCCATCTCTTTCAGTTTGATCTTTTAGAGTGTCAAAAAGCATTACTACATCACAGAAATCTTGTGATTCCAGTCTTTGTCGCGCTTCGCCGGGTCTTGCGAGTCTGTATACTAATTCTACAGCATGATTGATTCGTTCGGCATTTCTCTTCAATCTTTTTGCAATTTCTACAATATTCTGTGAATCATCCGGACTATTTAATTCGTCGGTCAAAAGAAGGATGTTGTTCAAGGGGTTTCTTACTTCATGAGCAATGCTCGCGGATAATCTTCCTAATACCAGAAATTGTTCAACTTCGACTTGTTCAACCTCTAGCTCTTTGAGCTTAATCTCTGTATTCTTTTTTAGGTGAAAATAGTCTGTTAAATAATATATACATAGAATTATCGGCAGGGAAATTATAAAAAAATCCGCGATGAAAAATAGTGATGTCTTATTAAGAATTGCAGGTGATATTAAATGAATATACCAAAATTTTATGAAAATATATATAGTAATTACAGAAAGTGATCCGAAAATTAATATAAGGCGAATCGAATATTTTGTCATTCAGATAATGTTATTAGTTAGATTGGGAATACAACATGAAACAGCTGAGATCGACTGCCAATGCCAAGCTTGCGATACAGATTGCTGATAGCGTTTTTAACGACCTGTTCGGAGTATCCTACGAGTCCGGAAATGCCTTTATTCGATATTCCTTTTAGTATATATGTTACTAATTTTTGTTCTCGTTCTGTGAGATTTAGTTCTTGCATTCGTAATTCATAGAGTCGGTGAGTTATGTCATCGAGATTCCCTTCAATTATCGGCGACATATTACAATCTCTTTCTTTGAGCAACTTTGTAATTAATAGGTTGATGCTTGTGATATCTATTGGCTTTTCGATTAAATGATCGGTGTTGGCATTGAGCGCTCTTTTGATATTTTCACATTCATTCATACCTGTAATAACTACGCGAATCATTTTTCTATAATCTTCTTTAATGGACTCTAGCAATGTGTTGCCGTCTAATATTGGCATGTTGAGATCGGTAATCATAAGGTCGAATTGCGAATCCTTTAGTTGGTCTAATCCATCCTGTCCATCTTCAGCAGTTTGAACCCGAAACCCTTCGCGAGTTAATCCCCGAAAAAGCATTTCGCGCATGTCGTCTTCATCATCAATAATTAGTACTGAATAAGCCATGTTGTTAAGTATATGAAAATAAGAGGAAGGGGTCAATAGTACTTGAGTACCGTGTTCTTAGAAGGCACATTACTAAAGTAATGTTTTTTGATAAGGTGTTCGCTTATACTTCCCTACAGTTCTTAAGGAAAGGGGAATAAAGAGAAATCGATCTATCTAGGGAACAACAGATCGTGCCCAGCCACTCATGAGGCTGGGCTTTTAATTGTAAGGCATTGTTATAACATAATTTATATTTAATTTGGAAACGCAATCACATCTTTAATGTCATCAAATCCTTGTTGGATCATAAATAATCGATCGAGGCCGAGGGCAACGCCGGCACAGTCAGGCAGACCGTGTTCGAGGGCGCTTAAATAATCTTCGTCAAGTTTATGTTGGTGGGGATTTTCGTTTTGCATGCGCTGGCGAATGTCTGCGGCGTCGGTGCATTCCCAATAACCATTCGCTAATTCCATGCCTGCATAATAAATTTCAAAACGATGAGCAATAGGATTACCGTGCGAATCGCTTGTGCACCGAGCCTGCGCTGCTTGGTTTGCCGGATATTCGTGCAGCACTGTTATTGTATTCTGATCGAAATCTGTTTCTATTTTTTCAATCATTAGTAGATCGAGTAATTCGTGACGGTCTTCAGTGGGAGCATCGGGTAAGAGCTGCTTTAATGCATCAGTGCTGGCGGTGAAGGGGTCCATGTCGCATGTTTGTAAAAAAGCATCGCGATAAGTGATCCATTCGGTCTCGGGTGACTTACCGGTGATAGACTTAATCAGCGTAATGGTTTCTTCTGCCAATTGTTTTTCATTTAATCCAAGCCGGTACCATTCGAGCATATAAAATTCTGGGTTATGTTTTCTGCTAGACTCGTGAGCGCGAAAGCAGGGGCTGATGCTGAAGCAGTCTTTTGCACCGTCGCATAATAGGCGTTTTAAATAATGTTCGGGGCTAGTGATTAAATAATCTTGCGTAGTGCTTTGCATCACCTCGATGCCGTGATCGAGGTTGGCTCCCGATTGTAAAATCGGGACCTGGACTTCTAGGCAGTCACGTTTTTGAAAAAAATTACGGACAGAAGCAAAAAAGGCAGACCGTTTTTCAAG
>JANQLF010000045.1 GCA_028280785.1 Planctomycetota bacterium | reverse complement strand
GGAGAGGATGGGTATTATCCTATGGATGAGTCTGTTGCTCGTTATTATATACTTTCTGGTGATATATTAACAGTTCATGCCAACTGGAAGAAAGAAATACTGCATATTCCCGTTAAAATTATTCCACATCCATCTGAACCAGATAGCTGGGCCTTAGAACACAAACCTGGATCAAGCTATTTTAACTTTTCAAATAACACAATGAAAAGTCGAGGTTCAACAGGAGAAATTAATAAGTTCAACAAATGTTTTAACCCCCTCACCCTCTGGCACATCAAGTGGCTGGAGTGGACGGCGGATTAATGGCTAATCCGATACATTAGGTTTTTGCATTTCTTTGGATATGAATGCCTCACACTTTAGTTTTCCATCTGCAAATTGAATCTCTTTTATAGCAAGGTGAAAAGGACGATTGATAATGTACGTCGTTATTGAAATCCCTCTTGCTCCCTTCGCGTCAATTGGAGCAAGAGTCGCATCAAGCCTTCCTGAAAATCTAGGCTCTTCAATGTCAAGATAGGCCAGCATCTCATCATGGCTCATTCTTGAATTTAGTTCATTTATTTTTTTGGATAAAGCCTCTATCCCAGCTGGCAATACTCCAGTATATGGTCTATATTTCGTTGTTTTGATATGTGTCAAATTATGACCTCGATCTTTACCTCCCCGGTCACAGGAAATCATCATAAGGCCGACCATAATGTAAAAAATTACTTTCATTTATTTAGATTCTAGATTCATTATGACTAACTCAATCTATTTGATGCTTCCGTAATGTATCCGAAACAGTAAGCTTAAGGCATGGACAGATCAAAAGTTAGAATCGGTCTCATATCACTCGGCATCATTGCCGGACTCATCCTCATCCTTTACCTCCCGGTTTTGATTTGGTCGCCTCCATGGGGACTACCGGGGATATATACTTGGACTATCGACAATGATCACACCGAGGTCCGAATTATTTCGGGAAATCAAATGGAATTTATTACAATTCATGAAAATGAATGGATTCCACTTAACGATATTCGAGAGTTTTCAGAAAAGGGTGGTCTCTATCACATGGATAATGTAAAAATGGAGGTTAGAAGTGGATGGATAAAATTTGAACCTGATATAAACACAGATGTCAAATTCATAAAAATGACCAACCCTTTCATCCTCTGGTACATTAAGTGGCTGGAGTGGACGAATGACTAACAAAAACATCGGTATTTTGATTATAGGGATGGCATGCATACTAATCTTAATAATCTGGCTAACTATAGGTTATTGTTATATCAAATATCAGGAACACATCGAACTACATCAACAACTTGAAACTGAATTTCTCCAAGTTGATAAACAGCTTAAATATCACAACAAGATGCTATTAATGTCATCGGCAGCAGTTCGCGCTAAAGAAAATAAAACAGAGTTATCTGATAAAATTAAGCACTTAGATAATTTATCTCAAGCTGAACTGGGGAAAATGGTCGCAGAACACCAGGCCGCTATTAATGATCTCACGAATCAACAACAAGCCCTATTCAATAAAGTTGATGAAGTAACAAATCAGGGATTCATAGATATTATATTTAAATAATTAGCAGCACTGTGAGAGACAGACTCTTTTCAACTGCATTGCTTTAGTTACCCTGAACTTTTTGATCGAAAAACACCGAATCCTTAGTAAACTTCGCTTTCAAGTTCAGATGCTCAGCTAGTTGCTTCAAGACCTCTTCCCAGGTCTTGGCGTTGAAACTCATGGTAATGCGACCTTTAAGTTGTGCATGTTTATTAAAATACAGATAGTAGCCGCTGTTGCGTGATAGCGATTGGAATAACATTTCGCGTTCTGCGTCGTCAAAGCGCATTCTTAAATTACCGCCTTTCTGGGGCTGCATTTTTTCTGGGGCTTCAATTTTTCGGTAAGTTTTCTTAATTCGTTTTGCCTCTGCCGCTGCTAGCTTTGCCTGTTTCTCCTCGCGTGCTTTATGCCAGGTTTTCTTGATCCCCTCGCCGAGACTCAATTCTTTGACTGGGCCTTCATAAGAGAGTAGGCCATTCCAGTAGACTTTAACATCACCGCTGAGGCCAAGATCCTGCCGTTCATATAATTGTGGGCCACGGTATTTCTTCTTTTTCTCTGCTTCAATTTCTTCAGCAGTTTTTGCACCTAAGTTAATTTTCAGTCCGTTGGTGCCTTTGGTGGTGATATGCACGTTATTGCCGTCCACATGACAGATATAGGACGGATGTGAATCTATTGATGGATCAACGCGCAGTGTAATGCCCCAAGCACCTGGGTAACGGGCATTGGCTACTTTAAATCGGAGTGGGTTTGGCTTTTGGCGTTTATGTTGGAATAACCACTCTTTATTTGGGCCTCTGGCGTCTTTGCTGACCATGTGGCCGCCGTTTGGATCGATCACTAAGGTTGGTTTATTACCGAAATTCTGTAACGCTGTAGCGAAGCGATCGGCCATTTCTACGGTGACTGACATGTCTTTTGCGCCGTGCCAAATACGTACGGGGATATGTGCGATGTTTTGTGCCAGTCCCGTACCGAGTGGTGCCAGACCATCTGCACCTGACCAAATACTCATTGCTGCCCATATGTCAGGACGATCAATGGCGTAAGCCCACGATCCGAAACTACCCATCGAGTGGCCAGTTAAATAGACGCGGTCTTTGTCATGTTTAAAGTTTTGCTGAAAGTCATAAACAGCGTTATCGAGGTCAACCTCACCAGCATAGCGGTAGGAAGTATTTCCACGGCCCCAAATACCAATGTTAAAATATTGATTTGAAGAAGCTGGTGCTTCAGCACCACGAAAACCATAGTGGGCAAGCCACGTCATATACGGATTTGGTGTGTAGCCGTGTAAATAAAATACGGTTGGATATTCTTTACTCGGATCCCAATTAGCAGGTAAGCGTAATTGATAAAATGAAAAGACGCGGTCGTGATGAGCCATAAAGCCACGTATGAGTGGTCGACGACCCTGTGCATAGGTTTCCCATTTAGCGGCGTCGCCATTAAGGCCATCATCGATTATTTTGGTGTTTTTTACAAAGACGATTCCAGCACGTAAATCTTTTTCTAAGTTTAAGGTGATCGTTGCCCATTCGACCTGAACCATGGTGCGCAGACTTTTAAGGTGTGCAGTAAACAATTGATGTGGCGAATGAGGTAATAAGGCATTCACCTTCTTGATCACTGAGGCTGTGAGTTCATCCCCCTGTCGTTGAATGGTTGGGGCATCTATGGGCTCATCTTTTTTTTCTTCAGCGCACCATCCTGCAATAACAAACGTACATGTCATGAAAAGGGCTACAAATTTCATCGATCAATCCTCTCTGTGTACACCGCGTACATGAGGCGATGTAACAGCCTTCTATACTGACACGCAGCAGTTTATTTCAATTACACAGATGTTCAGGACTAAGAAACAAACACTCTTAAGGCAGCGATAATCTGCCCATTTCTGCTTTCCATTCGGGAATAACACGGGCTAAGGCATCTCGTGACGGCTTGCTCCACTCGTGGCATAAAATAATGCCATCCCGATTTTTGGTTTCGCGCAAATTCGCTTCAACCCCATGGGTATCAATGTCTGCCGTGGTATCTTTGGAGCGAATGCTGCAATTGACGCAATGCATACCAAGCTCATCAACCAAGGCCTGCACTTCGTCGTTGGTATCAAAATAGGGTGGCCGAAACCACTGTGGTGCTTCGCCAGTAATACCTGCAATCGCTTCGCTGCATTGCTCTAATTCAGCACGGCGTTCATCTGGACTGAGCGTGGTTAATTTGGGATGGGTAAAACTATGATTACACAAGACATGTCCGGCATCATGCATGGCTTTGGCTAATTCAGGGCGTTCTTTAACTGCCTTGCCAACTACAAAAAAATACGCCGTAACCCCTAAGTCGTCCAAGACAGCTAATAATTCTGGCGTGTGTTCAGGATTTGGACCGTCATCAAAGGTGAGCACGATACCAGCATTGTCTTTATTCTGCGTAATAATCATAAACTATTTTTAGGTCTCTACGATTAGGACGCAACGCTCTAACGCTATGATTGAACCAGCATCTGTTCCTTGGTGATAAACGGAAATAGATCTTCATCGTCTAAAACATCCCCCTGCTGATAACCCAAGCCATCGGTTACTGCATGCGGTGTTTCACGATACTGCGTATCCACATCCATAAAATTAATCGTCGCGGCAATACGATCGTAATTACTTTGATTCGCTGCCGCACAGTGAACGGTGTTCGCATGATGAAATGCTACATCACCGGCTTTTAATGGAACAAATTCAATGGGGTGGTCAATTAATTCGGGCGCTAAATCAAAAAATGAATCAACATGACCCATTTGCTGGCCTAAATTCCAATAGCGATGTGAACCTGGCATATAGCCCATGCAGCCAGCTTCCAAAGGTACATCGACCAAGGCAACCCATGCTGTAATGGCTGAGGAATCTGGTCGCGGCACATGACTCCAATTTGGCTGGCCTTGATGAATAAAAGTCCATACATCACCACATGGCTTAATCATGACTTGATCATGCCATAAACGCAAATCGGCGCCGGCTAATTCCAAGGCCAACTGATTTATACGTGGATGAAAAGTAATGGCCATGAATGCTGGGTCCTGACGCCAAGCATTCACCACGCGGTGTAAACCTTCACCACGATAATCAGCTTGTTTTGATTGAGCTTGATCGCGGTTGGCGATAACCAAGGCCTTGAATTCTGACACTTCCTTTTCCGATAATACATGAGGAATGCGGATAAAGCCCTGGTTGCGATAGCGTTGGATAGTTTCTTGTTCTAATAATGATTTCATTGCATCTCCAAGCATGATACTAGCAACATGCATCTACACTGAACACTATTATCTTTGACAATGTACTTACTTTTACGACACTGTGCGCATGCATCGCAGTTATCCTGTCCATGGTAAGCAAACACAAACCCAACCACTCGAAGACAGCAGCAAGCTGCGCTGTTCAATTATTTCCATCTTGGGCTGGGAATGGCAGCGTGGCATGTCGATACCACAACGACAGGCCAGCGACCATTTATTAGTCTTTATTAAAAGCGGAACCTTACAGGCACACATTAATCAGCACAGCTACACCGCGCATAAAAACCAAGGCATTTGGATTGCCAAGCATAGTCGTCGCCGCTTAGAGGCGCTTAAGGATGCAGATTTCATCGCTGCGCACATTGATTACTTGCCTGATCATCAATGCCACATTCATTGTACTGATCCCCTGATTAAAAACTTTAATGATTGGGGTGAACTACATGCTATCGCCGCACACCCCTCACATGCTGCGACGTATTTCATGCATTTCTTCAACAGACGCCTACTAGCCGGTCAATTACATTGCAAAAAAATCGCAGTGAACGACCCAGTCATTCAAGAAGCGCTGCTGCTACTTGATAAAAATCCGCACTTTAGCACAGAACAATGCGCGAGCAGGATGAAACTCGGTATAACACGTTTCCGCCAACGCTTTAAACTCGCCTGCGCCATGACACCAGGAAAATACATCACCAATTTACGTGTCAGTAAAGCCGCCCAATTATTACGTGAAAGCGACTTAAGCATTGCTGATATATCCCTACAATGCGGTTTTGAAAACGCCAATTATCTCTATCGTGTTTTTAAAGACGTTTATCACTGCACACCCAATGCCTATCGCCATGGCCAAGCCCACGATATTTAAATAGGATCCACATGCCTTTCAAACAAGCCCAAGCCGTCTGGCAAAACGACCATCAAAGCATTAGTCAATTTCTTGGTTTCTACGCCGCTTACACTAGTGAAAAAGCACAGAGCGCTCATATTCAAATCGCAGCAATCAATAATTATCAGCTATACATAAATGGTCAGTTTGTGGCTCATGGACCAGCACGTTGTGCCCACGGCTTTGCTCGTATTGATTGCATTCCTGTGCAACTCAATACCGGTGAGAATCACATTGCGATTGAAGTTGCGGCTTACCACATGAATTCTTATGACCAAACCGATCAAGCTGGTTTTATAGCTGCTGAATTAATAATTGATGATACATGTGTTTTGAACACGCCTAATGATTTTAAAGCACATGTTTTAACGCAGCGCTTACGCGATGTGCAACGATACAGTTTTCAACGCGCTACTTCTGAAGCTTACCATCTTGATTCAGCAACGAATACCTGGCGCACCCAGGGCATCAATGACTCCCTCGATTTAATTCAGGTAAATCAATACACTTTCAAAGAACGCCTCGCCCCCTATCCCAACTATACGATTATAGAAGGCAATACTAACAGTTCCTGGTCGTGCACCTATCAATTAGACGATGATTATCCCCAAGACCGCGCACAAAAAACCACAGGCAATAAGCTCAAAGGCTGTTTAACGACTGACTTGGAATTAAACGTACGACAAATCATGGCAGGATGCACGAGCACGCAGCAGAGTGAATCTTTTGGCGCAAAATTATCTGAACATCAGGCCGTAATTTATGACGTGGGCCGAAACCGTAGTGGCTTTATCCGCGCGCAGGTACAATGCGAAGAAGTATGCCATGTACTTATATCTTTTGATGAACGCTTAAATGAACAAAACGATGTCGATTTCACGCGTCTTGGTTGTATCAATACAATTTCCTATGAATTAAAACCGGGCACTTACGACCTCCAAAGCTTTGAACCCTACACCGCACGCTTTATTAAAATACATAGCTACGCTGGCTCATGTCGCATTGATAGTTGCGGTCTACGCACGTATGAAAATCCCAGTGTCTTTGATAAACAACTGAGCAGCGACGATCAGGAACTGCAAGACATTTATGAAGCAGCGCTGCATACGCTCAGTCAAAATAGCGTTGATATTTTTACCGACTGCCCCTCACGCGAGCGCGCTGGTTGGCTTTGTGATAGTTTCTTTATGGGGCGCGCCGAACGCAAACTTTGTGATTCATCGTTCATTGAAACTGATTTTTTAGAAAACTTTATCCTGCCTGATTCTTTTGCCAATTTACCACAGGGGATGCTGCCAATGTGCTATCCAGCTGACTTTGCTGATGGAAATTTTATTCCACAGTGGTCACTGTGGTATGTGCTTGAATTATTAGAATACCAAGAAGCCAATCCCGATAATAACATTGTGGCTGCAGCTAAACCGCGCATGCAAGCCTTATTTGATTTTTTCAAACAATATGAAAACGAAGACAATGGCCTTCTTGATATGCTTCCAGCATGGAATTTCATCGAGTGGTCAAAGGCCAACGGCTTTGTGCAGGAAATTAATTACCCAACTAACATGCTGTATTGCGCAGCCCTCGAAGCCTACGCCACGCTTTATAGTGACGATACATTCAAGCAGCGAGCCGCAGAAAAACGCCAAGTTATTATCAAAGAATCCTGGGATGGTAGCTGGTTTCGCGACCACGCCGCACGCGATGATGATGAAACCATGCGTGTCTTAGATGATAAAACTGAAGTTTGTCAGTATTATGCTCTGTTTTTTGACTTCAAAGTAGACGGCTGGGAAAATCTATGGGAACGCCTGCGTACGCAATTCGGTTCACATTATGATGCCAATGGTCAACACGGCCACGTACATCCCGCCAATGCTTTTATTGGTTATGTGTTGCGCATCGATTTATTAAAACGTTACGGTCACAATCAAGCATGCTTAGACGAAATAAAATCACTCTACGGCATGATGGCTCAAGAAACAGGCACCCTCTGGGAGCACAAGGATACCAGTGCCAGCTGTAATCATGGCTTTGCTGGGTTCATTGCCTCGACGCTTCTCGAACTTTGCGCTTAGAAAAAGCCCCTTAGTATCTCGCCTCAACCATTAGCAATGAGGCAGATCCCATGCGCATTCTCTTCCTGACTCTTATCTGTTTATACACAGCGTTCGGTGCAGAAATCACTCTTAAAGACGGCAATACCCTTTATGGTGAAATTGTCACTGAAGATGAAAACGCGGTGGTCATCGATGGGATCTTTGGCACCAAGCGCAGTTCTATTCGCTGTGAGCGTAAAGACATTGCGAGCATTAAGCCCGGACACGTACCCAAGGGATACTTTGATGATGTCAGTCCCGAGCGTGATGAGTCGACGGCCAAACATGATTACTTACTCGTACCCATACACGGCGTATTTGGTGAAGATGTGCACGCAGCAGCAATTAAGAAAATCATGATTTATGCCAAGCGTCATCGCCTCAAGCATATTGTTTTTGATATCAACATGGATGAGGATGGCGATCTGGACGAGGCCATCGCCTGTATTCAGCAAGTAATTAAATATAAAAAAGGCCTAACTATTCATGCATCAGTGCATCAGGCACTTGGCAATAGCATCGGCCTACTGGTGCTCGCTGATAATATTTATGTCTATGAGAAAACAGTCATCGGCGGTTTATTTCCGACACCAATGGAACAAGAGGATCCCAGTTATATGACTGCTCGACATGCTCTGGGGATGAAGGCCGCGCAATTCGCGCAGGATCATGGCAAAGGCGGACAAGTGATTCGCGCTATGGTTGATCCAGAGATGCGCCTGACTGCTTGGTTTAATAACGAACAGAAGATTGAAATGAGCAGCGAAGAAGTGCCAGCCATGGCCGCAGAACAAACGGTATTTCGCTGCGAACCTGGCACCCTTTTACAACTCAATAAAGACCAGTTACAATCATTAGGCGCACCAAGCATTAAAGATGTCAGTGAAATAAACACCCACCTTAATTTGCCACGCTGGGTTGGCACCGATGTTTACGCCAAAAAAGTTATCGCTCAAATAGCGGAATCAGAGAATAAACGGAAAAACTCTACTAATAAACTGACAGAGCGGAAAATTGAGAAGTGCTTAAGCCGCCGTGAACAAATCAATGAAGCCTTACAACATAATATTCTCATGGCTTCGCAATGGGATCCTTCTAAGGCGAGCTACTCCACCTATCAAGCGAGCTGGTCGTATAATCGTCGTCTGAATAACGGGCGCCGTCGCTACGTTGGCAACAATGATGTCTATGGCACCTACGACACACGCCAAATGACCCAGGATTCAAAAAATCGTTGGCGTCAGCACAGTGATATCACAGCTAAATATTTATCAGAAGCAAAGAAATCGATTAAATCAATGAAGGATATCGAAAAGAAAACCGAGCGATTGGGCATCGAACGTCTGTATACTGAAGTTAAGCTCAAACAGATGTATGACGATATTCACACCAAACATGAATTCATCGTTAAAAATCGTAATCGCAAAGAGATGTAATTAGAGCAATATTCGCAACCATAGCGAATCAAGCGCCACTACTACAAACAACAGTGGCAATATCATGCGGCAGCGTCGATCGATGGACCGAGCGCGCTCGAGCTCTGATTCTTTTTTGGCTAAATTACCAGTGATAATCACTTCAATCAGTGTGGCAAAAATGAGCACCGTTGAAGCCAAAATAAAATAATCCAATGCACTCAAATAAGAAACTTTGGGTAGTAAACCATCGATCGCAAAACGATAAGCAATCAAGGTTAACATTGTGGTTATGGCAACGCTAATCTGCGTGCCGAATTCAGTCGGATCTATCCAGAAGACAATCCATGACATCGCGACAATTAAGAGCAAGGGCACGATGACTTTGGCAATAAAATAACCGCTATTGCGCTCGGCCTCAAACGAAAACTCATACATACTGATTGGGGCCTGAGTTGGCGACACATCCATGGCATTCACTGCAATCTGCGGCGGTGAAATAGTCCAATCCGCAACCGATAAATTATCAGCTATGTTACTAGGAATGTCAGTAGCGCTGGTAAGTACCAACACATCGTTGCCATCACCGGTGGTCGGCAAAATCTGAATTGAAAAACGTTGACTATCGAATGGAAAATCACGTAGATCCATTGGCTGTGAAAACGATCCCCACAGACGTTGGCGCCAAATCACCGTACCGTCAGGCATAACGCGCAAACGTTCTTTAAACGTACGCCAGGCTTTTTGTTGACTGAGTATTTGTAAATCGGGATGCCACGCTTCTTCCATGCCTAAACCAATCGGTCCTGAACCGTCGTGAGCTAAACGTGAATCTTTCCAGGTTGCACGTAAAAATAAATTCGCTTGAAAACTTTGGTCTTGTGAATCTATCGAATCGATGTCCAAGATTTTTACCGTGACAAAAACCTGTGTCGGTCCCTTGTCGCTATTGGGTCTTGATAAATCAACGGCGTGTAAGCTCGCCGTCAAAAATAGTAAAAAGCAGACATACAGATAATCGCGCATTGAGGCATTCTTGTGCCTCTTTGCCCGGTACAAGCTCTAGAGCTGCTGATTTAGGTAGGATTGTAATAAGGAGCTAATGCAGTTGCTTCGCACATGCTGGCCGGATCAGTGGTATCTGTTACATGTACATGTTCCCAGTGCTCCCAGAACTCTATGCTCTTACCTGCATGCTGACCGAGTAATTGGTTGGTCGGAATATGCGCTACTTTAGCATATTTATCCATAGCCTTGGTGGTGAATTTTATATCACCAAAGTTAGGGTAATGATGTACAAAGATCTCATCCGTTGGCCTGTATTTTTTTTGCTCAGGGCCAAAACGCACATCGATATCTGCCCCTCTATTTTTATGCCACTCACAACCAATTTCATAGCAATTTAATGGGACATTGTCTTTGGACATAAATAATAATTCAGTCGGACAAATCATCATCCATTTTTGATATTCTTCTGACCATATTTCGACAACATTGTGATTAGAAACGGGATCAGGATAATCTTTTAAACGAATACTGACTGGTCGCGCATGATAACCCAGCGCTGTCGCAGCAACCACGTAAACAATAACATATTGAGCACAATAAAAAATATGACCTGCTTCGGTGCAGGGAATAATTGCCGCTGCATCTTCAGTTTTCACTGAAGGATGACCAAATTTAGTAAACCAATGATGGGCCCACGCATTTAATATTAAAAAGACTTCACGCTCATTCTTGGCATCGACGACAAGTTTTGCTAATTCATAACGCTCAGCGTAGGCTTGCAGCAACGGGTCTGTACGATCCTGCGCTAAGAAATGTTCCTGAAATGAAGTTTGCTGGGCGAGCATGGCCTAATCCTTTATCTATTTTGCTGACAGCATAAGGCAGAAAACCACATATTCATATCCAAATTAGCGGATTTGTTATCTAAATCGCTGATTATAAATTGGCATCTGATTGGTTGCCCATTAGACTGTCGCCAATGATCAGTGGCCCCGTCGTTTCTATGACGCGCAGCGGCAGCAACCGTGGCGCTCGCTATCCCATCAATCACGCATCGATCTCGCTGCATGTCTATGGCTATAAATTCTATCGCGTCGACGATCGGATGCTTAGCTATCCTAAGAAACCGTTTTTAGTTATTTTGCCACCCGGCGTTGAAGTTGAATTCGCCGCCATCTCCGAAGATCGCTTAAGTTGGAGCATCCAGATGCAGTCTGATGATATCAGACGATGCGACGATAATAATTATGTCGAGGTGTGCTGCGATGAACATTGGATTCGCATTCCTGCGGTAACCTTTATCAGCCGGGCTGAAAGCCGACAAATCGAAGCGGATTACCAACGTCTGTTTCAACTTTACCAAACGCCGATCCCCTCACATCAATTACGTATGCGTCTTGGCTTTGCTAAATTACTACGCTTTATTATGGATGCTGATTTAGATATCATTAAAGATACGCCAGCTTCACGCATGAAGCGACTCATCGATAAGGATTTACAAGGCAAGCACAGTCTCGATGAATTGAGCAAGCAATGCGGTTATTCGACCAGTCACATGCGCGCTTTATTCAAAGAAGAGTACACGATTAGCCCGCTTGCTTATCAAAACCGCGCACGCATGAACAAAGCCCTCGATATGCTGCAACACAGCGATTTAGCGATTAAAGATATTGCTGATAATTTAGGTTTTCAGCAACTTTCACATTTTTCACGGATGTTTAAGCAGATACATGGAATTGCACCGAGCAAAATCGAACGGCACAATACCCAGTAATATTACTCGTCCGTCAGCATACGGAAGTCAATGTGCGCCGGTGGAATCAAGGATTTAATCAAACTGGCTTTTTCATCCTCGGTCATTTCTCTACCGCGACGTTTTTCCTCATCAGCAATTTGCACAGCAAACCACAGATCAGTGAGCGTATCTTCAGTTTCACGAATACCGCCGAATTCATGTTCGAGCACTTTATTGACGGTATCATAATCACCTTCGCCGAGAGCAATTTCTGCTTGCAGGATCATAATACGCTCATGGGACTGCATTTCTGGCGATAATGCTTCGACGTAGGATTTTGCATCGGCTACATGTCCATTGTCATACAACAAACGACTATATTCCAATGCGATTTCAATATGTTCGCCACCTACTTTAATCGCACGGGCGTAGGCCTCACGCGCATTGTCCATATTGCCATTATGCACGTGCATTAATCCAATCGCCCGCCAAGCAAAAGCGTTTTCTTTTTCTGAATTTGATTCAGCTAAATGTTTCAAACCTTCATCAATTTGTTCACGCTCAATTAAAGCAGTGGCAATGTGCAAATGATGACGCCATGTTCCCTTGCCAGCTTCTACTTCTTTGCGTAATAAATCGATCCATTTATCGGAAACACACCAGTCACCAACTTCATCATCACTACCAAAACCCTTACCTTCACTTAAATCTAGCCACACCTGTTCACCAGGGCTTGGATCTGCATCAAAGGTCATACTTGGACTAATTGTTGATCCCGTTTGGGTTTCGAAAATACGACCCCACGCACTACCTTTCCATAAATTTTCTTCGATAGCTTGATTGGCGCGTTCAACAAATTCTTGATGACGGTGTTCAATTAATGCTTCGACGGATTCATCAGTCACTTTTTGCTGCACTAATTGCAATGGGTGCTGGTAATCCTCATGCTGAGCATCAGCAGCATCCATGTCGAGACCTTCGATACATTCCGTCCACTCAAAAACTTCACCTGGTTGCATTGGCAATGTTTGCAACTGCGTCGGTCGTAAACCGCCTTGTAATTCAATATACTTACCCTTGCCGGGCTGGGCTAATAAATCGGTCCATTTATGCGCGCCTACATTTTCGCCCCAGACGAAGAATTTACGACCACACAGCTTACGCGTCGAGGTATATAAAATACCTTGACCTTGTTCATCAACCGAAGCCAACCATGGCATATCGTCCTGCTTCATACAGAAAAAGATCGAATCCGCACCTGGATAGGCAGATGGATACGAGCAATCGGCGCCTTCCTCTCCGTACAGATGTGGAAATGGACGACGGAAGACACGTTGGTCAGGTGTATGGCGAATGCCATAATCAGTAGTATTAGCTAAGACGCGGGTTTTCTCTTCCGCTTTAACTGCGATATTGGTCCACCAATAATAGTCGACAACTGTTTTAGATACATTAAATGTTTTAACGTGAACCCACAGACGTGGCTTTTCGTTATCTAAAATTAAATCTACCTGAAATGCTGTTTCTAAGGCGCGATCAAATTCATAAATACGTAAGCCCTCTTGGCCATTATGCACGACGCGCGCGACATAAACATCACTGCAGGTTAAGAGCATATGGCCATAGAGCGGTGCATTCCACTCAATGCCACCAGAGAACCAGGCATTGCGAATAGCTAAGTTTGCTGGCTGCCAAACGGGATTATCAAATAATAATTCACGATCAGCGACTTTATCATACAACGATGCAACGCGTCCACCGTACTGTGGATAAACAATCGCCTTCATTAAATCATTTTCTAAGGTAATGACTGGTAATTCAGTTTCTGTTTGGGCACGGTCATAGGTATCTTGACTCGTGTACGGTAAGAGCGGTACATGGCCGTCATAAAAGAAGCCATCAAGTTCACCTTCACTTAAACTGTCGTCTGGGGTAATATCGTAATGACGAAATTGAAAGCTGTACTTTGGAAACGTATTAGCCGGTCCAAGATTGGAGACCGGAATTGAACGTGTAGTGCTTTGAACTGCTGCGGTAGCTTGACCTGGCATTGCCCATTCCTTGTGCACGGGTGCATTTGTGGAAGGGCATCTATATAGGTATTAATTTGCGATTCCAGCGATTCCTTCGATTACCAGCACGTAAATGATGTAAATCGGCTTCAAACTGTACTGTTCAGTCAAAAGTTTGCTGAATTTTAAGCCGGTAGCTGCTTGCCTTGGCCAGATACTTACTCGCCTTCACCACATCGCCGGTGCCTTTGAGGTAGACACCTGCAAGCGCATGGTTGAGCTCCTCATCAGATAATTCCTTGGCGAGTGCCTCAGCTAGTGAGGCCTTGTCTCCGAGACTCAGCCGTTTCCATGGCAATGGTAAAGCCATTTGTTTGGTTTGTACTTTAATCGTCTTCGCCGTTGCTCCTGCAACTTTGGTCTCACCTTTGAGCAAGGAACATTGAAAATGTAATTGCTTGCCGCTTGCTTGAGCTGCAATTACCTGCTTAATTAATTCTTCGTCCCACTGTGTGTAAATTTTCGTCGACTGTTTTGCTTTCTTTTTCGAAGATTTTCGAGCCCGCTTCTTTTTTTGTGCCTTTTCCTGAGGTTTAATCCGTTCAATTTTTCGCTCACCAATTTGCCACCCATTGGTTTCAGGCATTCCTGGTGCTGTTCGATATGTTTTCCATAAGGGTCCAACCCAACGATCTCCCGGATGTCCTTGATGACACCAGGTTTTACTCGGATTAACTAAATTAGGATCAGGAAAATACATATTAATTTGCCTGCGATGCTCTTCATCATCTTCAAACATCCACCTATCGACATAATCAAAAAATGGCTCATGGTTCCAATTATCTTCTAGGAGTAAAAAACGCAGCGCTAAAGCCTGAGCTACCCAAGCACAACTCGTGTTTGCGCGACGATACGCTTCACTTTGCATATTCTTTTGATCACTAGCATTCTTCCACTCTTTTGGATGCTTATGCTCGTAAGGTCCCCATTTTGAACGTGGCGCTTCGCCGGTTTTAGAGCTAACACCAGAATGACCGGCGAAGACAACTTTGGCACCAGTCCAGCAATCACCATAACGCGTCTGATTATCTTCGCCGAATTCTACCTGCGGAAATACTTTTGTTGGCGCAGCCATTTTGGCATCACCAAGTAAATGTCCGGCGAAAACTATTGGTAATTTACGACCGCTACCATGACCGCCCCATCCTTGCCATCCCGGATGTCCATTTTTTACTAAACCCCAGTAATCAATACCAACTTGAATGAAATTTACTAATAAACGTTCTTTTTGCTGCGGGGTAAAATCCAAACACAGCATGAGTGCTGCATTACCGACACTTTGTCCAACCCACTGTCCATAATGTGGCATGTTCTCCATTGGTTGATCAAAACCAAAAAAACCAAAGTTTAACCACGGCTTTTGAAAGACATTGGAAAAATGCACTGGGTCCGGAATGCTGCCAACACGTTTAATCTTTGGCAATAAATGGCGCTTTAAATGGCGGGCCAAATAAATGCTTTGTGTTTTGTCGCCATAAGCGGGTCGAAAGGCATCTGCCGGCAATGGCTTAGCAACGCAACACAGTACTGCCGCCACTTTAGTAGGACAATTATCATGCACACCGCGTTTACCTGAGGAATGGTATTGAAATTGGGCATTTTCACCCTCTTTTAAACTAATGCTCGAGATAAGTACATCACCCGGCTTCATTGATATCGGTAACTGAGCAAGACCACTTTTGCGGTACCAATTGCGTACACCACTATCAAAAGCGACTTCCTGCCGAGGCGCTGGATTTAACATAGAGCCATGGCGCACTTGGGAGCCTGTTTGCGGTTTCGGATCCAGCTTCTCAACAGTACATGGGCCAACAACATAGAAATCACCATTTACAAACGTTCCCACACGAACTGGCTGCTTAAAGTACCAGGTAATTCCATACTGCGTAACGGTGTCCTGCAGTGGTAAATCTTTTAACGCTGGTGCTTCTGGTGCATTGTTCTCAGTGTAGATAGTCATTGGCACAGCCGCAGATAAAGCATGGCCTATGAGCAGCAAAACTACAATTAATGTATATTTCATCTTTAATACCTAGACTTTATTTGTTCGGCGTTTTTTGAGCTACGTAATTCACGTCGGTGATATCAAAAACCAAAGTTTTATACCATTTTTTATTTGCTTTATTAGCCAGAAAATCACCACCGTATTCCTTGTGAATCTGCGGATCTTTTTTGGCCGCCGGTAAATTGAGATATTTCGCTTTGATCCATGATTCAGCGGCGACTCCACCCTGCCAGCCATGACCTACTTTACCAACACGTTCTTTAGTTTTTATTTCACCAAAACAATATTCGGCAATTGATTGATCATAAGGACTCAACGCCATACACATGTAGGCACCCTTCATATATTTCGCATTACGCGATCCGTCAACACGCGCCCATTGCGGGCTGGCATTATTTTTGTTCCAACATTTCTCGACCTGGGTTTTGACAAAGCGTTCAATGTCTTGTTTATCAAATACCACACCGTGTTGATAGAGTGCCACGGCTTGGCTCAGGCTCGATGAATAATAACCACCCTTGTGTTCTACACCAATCCAATGCTTCCACTTCTTGGCATCACTCGGATGTATGTCCCACTTCCCAGATGGATCCCAGTAATTCCATTCGTAATGGCCATCCTTAAAGGTCAGACATTTTTTGAAACGGGTACCGAGTTTAATCGCGCGCTTCATGTAATTTTCATTATCGGTTATACGATAGAGACCCAAGCACGATTCGATAATTATTTCGTGCTTATTATGCGGTTGGGTTAAGCTGGCCTTGGTATCCCTTAAACCTTTGCGCGTTTTATAGATCCCGCCGTGGGTTCCCAAGTCCTCAAAACAGCCACGTGCATCCCATTTTTTAAACAGGTGATCTTCCATGAGCTTGGTGTAACGCTTAGCTTCAGCCTTATAGTCCTTAGCCAATGATTTATCCGCTTGAACGATTTCGACAAAATCTGTCAAAACCGTAATAGCCCGGAAAGCAGTAATAATAACGTCAATTTTCTTATTCGGGTTATTAGGATCTTTAAAGATCGATAAGGCCGGGCCATGCCATCCCAGGAAGCCATCCTCACCTTTGGATAAGACTTTTTCGAAGTTGGCAAATGAGGAAACAAAACTTTCAAGATGAGCACGATCACCGGTCAAACGATAAGCAGTTAGCGGCATCGACAAATAATTCAATTGAACCCAACAAAGGCCTTCTGCACTTTTCTTTAACTGTGCTTCCAATTTGGCATGGGTTAAATATTTGGATGATGATTTGGCATGTTTGAGAAAACCATCAACAATGATTTTGTCTTGTGGATCTTTCACTTCGATTGCTGCAAACAAAGAAACAGAGCAAAAGCAGAGTATGCATAAGCTTAAAAAGAATTTCATCGCCGGCCTCCATTCAGTCACGACAGGTGAATACACGTTAACGTTTATTAGATACACAAATGCGTAAAATGGACAATATCCACTTTAGCGAATTGCTTATCCATTTCGCTGATGGTATTCCCGGGACCCTCAAGGAGGTACGTTCTAAGTCTCGTTACATAAGAAATTTATGGGACTAGGCGCTTGTAAGTGTTGTCCTCAACCCCAGAGACCAGCTTCTTCAAATCGGTCTCAACGCGTTCATTTTCACCCAAGACATAGTCGTCTCGATCTACCAGATAGATGTTGCCATCTACTGTTACGTTCTTGGACCACGGTTTACCGGTCATGACCTGAATCAGTGGGCCATCCATAATATTATTTTTGATCGTGACCTTCATCTTAGCGAAGGTTTTACCGGTCTTATCGCCAAGACCGCCGATCGTAAATCCAGATTTTTTATTTGATCCAATGAGAATATTATTCTCAACTAACACATCACCAAAAACTCCTTGCCAAAAAGCGATGGGTTGAGCTCCCTTGGTGTGGAAAACATTATTACGTACCGTTAATCCTTCGGTCTCATTACAGGTAAAAGGAACATTACTATTCCAGACCACATTATCGGCAACTAACATGTTTCTACTATTCACGTAAATCGACATGCCGTTACTATGCACACCCGTGCAATTTGAAACGCGATTGCCAACAATTTCACTGTCGTAACCCATATAGTAAATAATCGGTGTACGACCAACGGTATCCAATCGATTATTACGAATTGAACAATTCCACACAGTGTGCAGTCCAATGCCACGTTGTTTAAAGAAATTGATCAGCTCATTATTCTCAAACACCGCATCCTGCAGTTGAATGAAATAACAAGCAGTACCATAGCTGCGTTGACGAATGCGTTCGATAAGATTATTCGCCACATATAATCCATGGCTGCGATCTGCGTCATTATTCCAGTGACCTTTTACATAATTGGTCATGGCCACACGATAATTTTTTATATTAAAACCTTTCACGTGGATATACTGGGTCTTCGCTTTAATAAGCAGGCAGGTATCTTCAACTGCACAAATAACGTTCACTTTGTTCGGATCCTTGCCATCCAACGGCCACAAATAAACCGTCGGCTCTTTTTCGTCTTCCATCACTACATATTCACCCGGATGGTCGAAGACTTTGCTGTGCATACTATTGGTAATGGCAATCGCACCTTTGTTTTTATACGGCTTAGTTCCTAACTTATCGAAAGAGACGGTGCCCGTCTTCTCATCCCAAGCTTTAATTTTACGCGCATCGACACGATTAGTCGAACGGAAAGCTTGAATATACGCACCGACTAAATCCTTACCGCCAAGCTCCTTTAAGATTGGATGTGTTGCCGCATTAATCTTCAGTTGAGTCCCGGTTGTTTGCACAAATTCACGATGCGCATCGTTAAAATTAAAATCGGATGGCGTTGGGTATTGCGATAAGGCTAAATTTTGATCATCCTGTAATAAACCCGCTTCCCAGGCTTTAATACCGGCAGGCAAGCTTGCCTTCCAAATATTTTTAAAATTACTGTTCCCATGACAGTCATCAGCACTTTTGCATTTCTCCCATTTCACTACGCGCTGAGACCCATCGAGTATAGCTTGACCCTTACCGTAGGACTCATCTGAATTACCGTCAAAAATAACTGGCGCCTCTTTAGTACCAACAGCGGTAATGACTATGGTTCCGTTATACGTTACACCGCCCTTGAATAATACCTTATCGCCAGCTTGTAATTTTACGGCTGCCGCATTAGCTTCGGCCTTGGGATCACCGGGTGCTCGTTTAAATGGCTTCTTCGCTGAGGTTCCAATATTACTGTCTGAACCCTTTTCAAAATCAATATAATAGACTTCGGCCGCCGTCATGTTCATAACCCAACATAACAACGTAAGCATACAAAAATAACGCATGTTTTAATTCCCCATGACAGCGAGGTTGAAATTCTCGACCTCCAAAGCATTGAGACAGCTTATCACGGAAATAATATCTTGGTAGCGTGCATTTTTGTCTGCCTTAATAACGACTGACTTTAAATCTTTTATACTATCTACTACTTTTTTTATATCATTAAACAGATCTGCGCGTTTGGTCTCTTCTTGATTGACGCGAAATATAACACGCTCGTCTGCTGGGACCTCTTGATCGAACTTGTGCACAACAACGGACAGCGTCTGCTCTTCCTTCACCGTCTCAGCTTCCTCAGCCTTAGGCAATTCAACATTAAACTGCTGGGTCTCTTCGACAAAATTCGTTGCCACCATGAAAAATACTAAGAGCAAAAACACCACGTCGATCATCGGCGTTAAATCAGCGCCTTGAACCGCATGCCCGGACTTGCGTTGAATTTTACTCACGCCGGGGCTCCTGCCTCTACATCGCCCTCACCGGCATCGGACTCTTCAGGCTCTTCGTCGTCGCTTTTATGAGCGACATGAAAAGCCCGCATAATTTGCAAAATACCCTCTTCAACTTCACGATAAAAATAATCAACGCGACCACGGAAATAATTATTAGCAATAATTGCCGGAATAGCGATGAGCAAACCCGTTCCCGTGGTAATCAATGCCACCGAAATACCCTTGGCCATTAATTCCTTATCAACACTCTCTTTGGCAATTTCATCAAATGATAAAATCATGCCATAAACAGTACCGAATAGACCGAGCAACGGTGCGATGCTGCCAATTAAGGCCAACACATTCAAAAACTTTTCTAACTGTGGTAATTCACGTGAGCTGGTTTCTGTCAAGGCAGTGTCTAAATCGCTGCCCTCAATTTCGTGAACTTCAATGCCTTTATCGACAATAGTTCCAAATATCGTCGGTGAAGCAGCGCCTGTCTTACGTGCGGCGTCATAGTCACCCTTTTTCACGTGTTCACTGACTGCTTTAATGAGATCATCCTCAATGACATTTTTCTTTTTAAGATGAACGGCTCGCTCGATAATTACGGCAATGCTCACCACTGAGCAAATTGCCAGGGGCACCATACTACCACCAGCTTCGAAAATCTTATCAATAAAAATAGACATTGCGTTCGTATCCTTTAATTAGTTTTTACTGAGACGTAAGGTAGGCCAACTGGCATGCAGATCGTGCTCAAGGCGTTCATTCAACTCACCATAACCACGACGCTGATCAATATAAATGGCTCGAATAAACTGACCCGGCACAACCGGCAATGAATCCTTTTTCAAACCGATGTACGCTGAATGGGTATTCAAACCACCGACAAAGGTACCACTGTCTTTTTCAGTTTCCCCAAGCACTAACATTTGTGCATGACCACCAGCACCAATGACATTAACGGCAATTTGATCTTCAAAACGTGGGTCAATATTCATGTCAGGATCCGAAACACGCACATGCACCGGCTCACCTGGGACGAAGATGTCCAATGCTTCTTCACCTTCGCTGTCCTTACAAAAGGTCACTTCTGCATCTGAACCTAATAAAATAATATCACCCCATTGGTCGGGTCGGTGGAAGTCACCACTGACGCGTTTAACCCATGAAATATTTTTACCCTCAAAACCATTGAAAGAGACATGGAAACTCAAGTATTTACCGGCAGCAAATTTTGGGCCTTTGAGTAGTAACTGTGGAATAAATATCTCAATATTATAACCCGTCGCGGTTTTCTTATGGCCTAATTGAATACCAGTTTTGGTATTGCGATCAAATTTCCCATTTGAATTCGGCATATTGCGCATGGCCCAACCATGACCAAAGGAACTGACAATATTTGGTTCTGCGATGCTTCCATACGGAGCAGCAAAACAGTGAATAGCTTCCCAATAATTCATTTCCAAACCACGTCGATTGGCGGTATCCAACCAGATCTCGACACAGTCACCATTCCACAATTTTGGTGTATTCGGCGGTGGCGTTTTTATTGGATCAGGCATTTCAGCTGCTAAATAAAATCCTTTATGACTCCACTTTAAATAAAATTTAACCGCCTTATCTTCAGGTAAGGTAATATCAGCTGCGCCCTTGCCTTTGGTCATTTGCCCAAGCATGCCACGATCTAAATCCCAATCGCTTAAATCACCGTCTAATGTAATGTCATCACGAACCATAGTAGCAAAGCCAAACTTAATTGGCTTGAACTTCGGTTCAGCCAACTTGCGCTCTTCTTTCTCTGCCACTTCCGACTCTTCTTCTTGCTTGCGTGGATCAATTATGACGACGCTACGTTTTTCTGGGAACGCATCACCCATCGAAACCAATTCTTTGGCACGTCGCTGAATATCTTCGTAGACGGCTTCGGGGTTTTGACGTGCGCGTGATAATTCGAGCATTTCTTGAAATGATTTCGCGTTAAATGGGCCGCCTTTACCAGGAATAGGTAAACTAAAAGGCACACTCATCCCCGGCGGCAAAGACCCACTACCGCTACCACCGTCCATCATTTCCATCATCGACATCATTTCACCCAGCTCACCCATATCGCCACGACCTTCACGCAGCGCACTGGCCATCGATTCTGCTTTCATCATCATGTCCAACTTCGCTTTCAATTCATTCATCGCTTCAGTCATGTCGCCTAATTTAGCTGAACGTGCCACTGCTTTGACTGTCGCCGCCGTCTCGCCCTTTCGCTGCTTGTCCTGACGATTTAATTCGCCACTCATAGCTTGAGCTGATTTTTTAACTGCCTCTGACTCTGATTTTTTGACATCATCGAGTTTATGTTTTTGCTCGGCTTGCTTCGCAATTAAATCGGCCGCACTGTCCTTCATCGCTTCTGGCAATCCTTCTGCTAACTCCTTGGCAACTTCTTCTTGTAGTTTTGCCAACAACTCAGCATCCTTATCCATTTTATAGTCATCAAGATAGCGCTTTGACTCTTCAACCAGACGCTTGGTGCTTTCTGGCACCAGGGAATCCTTGAGTTCCTTATCAAAGTTGTCTTGCGTCTTCTTCTTTAACTGCTCTTCAATGATTTTCTTCATCGCTGCCTTAGCGATTTCATCTATAGCTTCGCCCTTATGCATATCTTTACTGAGATCGCTTAAATCTTTTGCCAGCTCTTTCAAAGCCTGCGTTGCTTCCTGCATTGGTTTTTGCGCTGACTCTTTTTTAGTTAGTTCATCAAGTGATTGCTTCTGCTTATCCTGAGCCTTTTTTAGCGCGTCGGTTTCAAGTTTATCTTTATTCCGCTCGGCAACATCCGGTGTGGTCTCGGCTATTTCCTTTTTGACTGCCTCTAGTCGTTTTTCAATTGACTCAGACTTTTTATTAAGTGCTCCCTGCTTTTTAGCGACTTGTTCTTTTTTCGCATTGGGATTTTTTTCTAATTGCGTTAACTGCTCTTGCTCTTTAGCCAAACGAGCCGTATCGCTCTTTAACTTTTCCACTTCTTTTTTTGCTGCGTCACGCCTACGCTTAGTATCTCGTTTCGCCGCAGCGGTTAAACGATCGGATTCGCGCTTGCCTTGATACTCCTCAAAGCGCTTCTCCATTTGTTTCGCCATTTTGGGATTGGTTTCTTTTTTAATCTGCTTAACCATCGTTGCGACCAACTCTTCGCGTAAAATACTTTTTAATATATCAGCAGTTTCTTCAAACATGCTAGCCGATGCATCCATGTAATCATCAGAGAAGGCTTCTAAATCATACTCTTCTTGATTCATCATGTCTTCGAGTCGATCAAAACGTTCATCAATTTTAACTTCGACTTTATCCCAAACCTCTTCAACAACTTCTTCCTCAACACCTTCGGCAATTGATTTAAAACTGTCTTCCATTTGCTCACGTAAGGTCTGCTTTTTCATCTGCATTATTTGCAGCTGTTCTTGTTTAGCCTTTTCAGCAGCCAAGGCCGCTAATTCAGCCTCGCTCATTTGTACCGGTTTTTCTTCGGGGATCAGTCGTTCGATGATGGCTGGGGAGATACCGGTCAAATGAATGACGGCGGAAATAATGATGAAAAACAACAAGCCATGTCTGACCAAATGCTGCTTGATGCCGGCAGATTCATTTGTCGCTACCTGCTCGTCACTCATTGATGCGCCCACCTAGTGTAAAGTTGATAACCCGTGTTACTTCACTAGTTAAATGGGGCGCGATAGGATTTGTGACTGGAACTCAAGTGCCGTCTCTTGCATGACTTAGCGCTATAAACTTATGAATGCCTGAGCAGCATCGTCGAGCTTGAGCGTCAAATCACGCTGTTTGGCACCGAGCTGATACTCACTGCAGCTAAATGTGGCATCGGTACTCCCCAATTGCGGTAGCTTATATTCAGACCATTGGAGTTGCTTGATATGCCATGGTGTTTGGGTTCGTGTTATACGACAGCGCAAACGCTTTGGCTGCATTGGCGCAATAAACCCATAACAATAATCGGTGTTTGGCAACTGAAATGCATGTAAATTAATAAAGGTATCCCAATTTTGTGATTTTTGCTGGGCATCAACTTCTATGACTAAAATATTTACTTCACTAGCCGTATGTGGCATACGAACAAAGTGGATGCGCAGGTCATCATAGTATTTAAAAACGCCAGGTTGTTTACCTGCCTGCACCTGCTTTAACGATCGCTGTAAAACCTCTTCCCATTTTTTACAAGAGCGCGCGGCCCAATCCCAACGACGATGAAAACAGCGATCAAATTCATAATCATTTAAATAACGATCACTGCGCCACCAACGGCGAACCGAGTGCAAACAGCGTTCTGCTAATTTGCGACATTGCGACGCTGCTTTTAATGCTTCACTCAGTGCGTGACTAGTCACATGTTTATGTGCTTGTTCCCAAGCTGCATAGGCTTGGTGAATGTGTTGATACATATGTCGTGGCAAAGATCGAATACCATTGCACATCGTGTACCATTCAAACATATCATGTAAGCGTTGGGCATTATTCGCCTGATGGTTTATCTGACTTAATGCGTGAGCCATACCCGTACCGGCATGCGCTTCCAAACTCTGAGTCCATTCCGATTCCGCAGCAGTTCCATATAATATCGGATCAGTCGGCATAATCTCATGCGACATTAAATGGTAGGTCTTTTCTTTTACTTTCTTATCCCAATGAACCTGACGAAAATGCGCATACATATGGGAACTGCCATGTTGCTCGAGCACGTCTAAATAGAGTTGACCATTGGATGCAAAAACCGACTCCGCCGCAACAGTACTCAGGCGCTTCACATTTTTTGCACTACAATTACCTTCCCAAGCTAGGTTCATTCCCAACCCATAACCCAGTCGACTGAAGGTGTTCAATAAATTAAATGCTTCCCACGTTGAAACCAAGACGCCACTGGCGCCCTCGTCAATACCCATTTCAATAAATTGCGGAATGTTTTCGAGATGATGCACCTTATCTGGCATAAATACTTCGGCACTGCGCGATGCTGCTGGGACCACAACCACTTCGAAACCTCGTTTACGTAATTTACGTATGCCCTTAGCCCACGATTTCGGTATCGGTGAATAGTTCCAATCATAAATAATAATATCGTTTGGAATCAGTGGGATAATATCGGGATGATGACGCAGCATATCACCCCAAATAGCCATGCGTTGACCGCGTTTTTTTAATTCTTTATGTAAGAAGCGCACATGGCGAGCAAAGAATTCGGCCTCTCCGTGCTTTTGAATAAAGCGTTTTGTCTGCACACATAAACCAGTATATGGTGTTTCATCGCAGCCCATGTGCATAAGCGTCGTATCAGGAACCGCCTTATTCCAAGCGCTCATATGATCAACACATAATGATTTAGTTTCTTTATGGAGTGGATTGAGTTGATAAGCCTGAGGCCCATCAGAAAGGTGCGCATATTTCTTTTTATTTAATATATGTGTTGCATGACCAAATAATGAGAAACTTGGCAATAGATCGATGTCATATTGCGCAGCGTACTGAGCCAATGATTTGATTTGCTTGAGCGAATAGGCAAAGGGCGAGGCAATTGTTTTATGCCCAGGTATGACAATCTTATCCTCAAGATACAACATTAAGGTATTGGCGCGCTGCTGAGCCAAATACTCAATCAACGATTTAATCACGCTCGGTTTTTCAGCTATACGACCAAGATCTACCATGACACCGCGGGTGTCTAAACTAGGCCAATCTTCAATAAAAAGACATGGCAACTGTTTAGTTGATTCGAATAAAGTCTTCAGGCATTGAAGTCCATAACGTAAACCGCGTGCATCTGCACCACGTATACAAACATAAGAGTCGCTTAATGCTATTTGAAAGGATTCGCTGCGTTCAGGCTTGTATTTATTTTCAATATCATCTGGCACCTGACCAGCACACAGCGTGTAATCAGGCAACGATTTATTGACTTGAGTACGCCATGGCCACTCACCCTTCGGCAGACGTTGCGATGCATGCAATGTATTCCACTTATAATGTGCTAAGCTCGTACCCATGCGTATACGCAGGGTCTTTGGATGCATGACAAGTACATCTAAAATCTGTTTTCGTGAAAGCGCCATCAACTATTCTTTTTTCGTACAGTGAAATTTACAGTCATCACAATGCAAGGCACCAGTGCTGTAAACATCCTCTTTTGCTGGATTCCACACGCATCCATACTGCGATCGATACATCTTCCACATATCATGAATGAATTTTCCACCAAATGTATAAATAGCATAGCGCTTGGTGCCTGGGCCGTTGTTATGTGCACCAAAATGTATTGAACGATCTATAAAATCGAACAAGGGTTCGTGGTTCCAGGCCTTACGTTGCCCCATCAAATGCGCACACAAAACAAAGCCAGGATAAGACTGTTGATTAATACTGCGATAGGTTGCCGACCAATGTAAATTATCTGCCCACGGATCTTTCACATGACGAATACCCCATTCGGGCAAACCAAGATGTTCTTTTTCATAAGGTAATTTTTGTGCACGTTTATCTGGCTTCCATTTGGCACTATGCGTCATATCAATATCTGCTTGGCTCACATAAAAGGTATCTAAATCTTCCTGGAAGCCGGTTTTCCATTGTCCGACATTTTTCATATGTTTGTCATCGAGCAATAAACCAGCAAATAGAATGGGCCACTTGCGCCCCATAAGATGACCACCATTTGACGGCCAAGAACCACCTGCATCAGCGATACCGGCGAGATCAATGCCAAGCTGCACATAACCAATTAATAATTTTTCTTTTTCAGTCATAGGCACATCTAGATGCAACGCTAAACCCATAACCCCAATTAAGGTACTCACTTCACGCCCATACTCTGGCATATTGTTAGTGGGATGGGTCATCGCGCCTAAATATTGATGGACATGGTCAATCCACGGACGCTGAACGCGCTTAGCTAAGTCGCTGAGCTTTGGTGCAGAATCCGGTGCCTTAAGTTTTAACAATAATTCTTTCTTAAGTTGCTTCACATTAAATTTCACAGATTTATCTTCAGCACAATAAGCTGGACGGAAACTCCCTTCTTCAGGTATCTCAGCAACAACAGTTAAGACAGCTATATCGCGCAGGACCGGTCGCGGCGCTTTCGTTCCACCATTAACACGCGGGCAGCCTGGCTCCTTTTCTTTATCAGATTTACATAACCAACTAATACTCGACAGCAGCGTTGAATTATTTTCAACAAGCAATGGATTGTCTACTGAGATTTTTTTGCCGTTGCGATAGGATATGTTGAGTTTGGCATCGTAATTTTTCAGTCGCTTATCATAGCCCTGCCTACCTGCTGCATTGGGATTCAGCATCGATCCGTCGTGACCCTCTTCTGGCAACAAACCGTGTGTATGCCAATCATTCTCAATAGAAATGATCGTCACCGGACCTTTCACCCAGTAATCACCACTGCAGTATTGACCAATTTCGTAGTCTTTATCAAAGGTCCAAGTGATACCGTATTGGCTAATCGAAGTAGCAGCACCTAAACTGATCACTGACGTAAAAATCAATATCCACATACGTAAAAGCATGGCATCGGGCCCCCTGTGCATGGTGCACACTGTTGCATCTTGTTTCTGCAACATGTTTCTAGCTCACATTATACATTTTTCTATGATCAGCATGCATGCGAACACAAAATGTTCAGAGATTAGAGACACTTTCTACTCGTCATTAACTTGTCCTGTGCATCTGCCTTACTAGGCTTGCGCCCCCTTTTATGGAGATGTCATGGATATTTTGATTGCTGATAAACTTTCCGCTTCCAGCGTTAGCGCACTCGAAGCACTTGGTGCCAATGTAACTGTCAACGCCGATGCCAAAGCCGAAGACCTGGCAGGTATTATCGGTGATAATAGCATTTTAATTGTGCGTTCTACCAAAGTGAATGCAGATTGTATTAATGCAGCTTCTAACTTATCTTTGATCATCCGTGCAGGAGCTGGCGTAAATAATATTGACCTAGCATGTGCAAGCAGTCGCGGCATTCACGTTGCCAACTGCCCCGGTAAAAATGCAGATGCGGTTGCAGAATTAGCACTTGGATTATTGATTGCAGCTGATCGTCGCATTGTAAATGCCAGCGTCGATCTTCGTAATGGTAAATGGCGCAAAAAAGAATACGGCAAAGCAGCTGGCTTGAAGGATCGCAAACTTGGTGTCATCGGACTCGGCTCGATTGGTCTTGGACTCGCCAAACGCGCTCAAGCCTTAGGCATGGACGTCTGCGCATGGTCTCGCTCGCTCACCCCTGAAAAAGCAGAAGCACTTGGCTTTACTTACTGCGCGGATCACATGGCCGTCGCCAACGTTGCAGATGCGGTCAGTGTTCACATCGCTGTGAACGACCAAACCAAAGGCATGCTCAATGCAGATTTTTTTGGCGCATTAAAAGATAACGCCATTTTCATAAATACCTCGCGTGGTGAAGTGGTTGATAGCGCTGCTCTCCAAGATGCGATTAACAACAAAGGACTGCGTGTCGGTACTGACGTCTTTGCTGGAGAGCCGTCTGGTGGTGAAGCTGATTTTGATCAAACTGATCTTGCAGCATTAGTTACCGCTACCCCGCATATTGGTGCAAGTACGGATCAAGCATCCGAAGCTATTGCTGATGAAGTTGTGAATATTGTTCGTGCATTAAAAGAAACTGGTCAACCAATTAACGTCGTTAATTTACGGACTAAGAGTTCAGCAACATCAACCTTGGTGGTCCGTCATTATAATCACGTCGGTGTTCTAGCTTTTGTTTTAGATGAATTACGCGGTGCCAATTTAAATATCGAAGAAATGGAAAATACTATTTTTGACGGCAGTGAAGCAGCTCTGTGCACACTCAAAATAGACGGTGAACCAGACTCAGCTTTAATTGAGAAAATCAGCTCTAATAAAGAAATGATCCAAGTCGCACTGCTCTAAAAAAGGGCTACCTAGTCATTTCCTTAGCCGCTATGTCGGCATCACTTAGGTGTCAACCTTCAATTTGTAGGTCACGGTGTCGCAATAGGCCATCGTGAAATCTTGCTAGATGCGTATTGCTACTAAGGTCTTCTGCTCCAAAATGGATAATAGCGGAGTCGCCCTATGCCCGATTACATGATCAGTGTTCGCAAGTTGAAAAAGAAAGGCTCTAGCAAAGAGTGGAGTGATGAATTCGGTTCAGGCCCCACACAATTTCTTTGTGTGCCGGATGGTTTTAACGCCGAGTTTGAACATGTGTGCAGCCGCAAAGAATGGATAGGGCACGTCGTCGAAACGGTCGAAAAGCACGGTGGCCCCATCATCTTTTTTATCAATGGTCACCAGGGTAATGCTAAAAATACCCTTACCATGCAACGACAACTGCGCACGCAGTTACATAAACTTGGGTTTCGGGGCATAGTCATTGGCTTTGATTGGCCAGCACCAACCGGTTCGGTGCACGAATGGGATGACCGCGACAGCGCCCGTGACACCGCCCGACGTTTCCGCGATGATGTCATCAGCATTCTCGCCTCGCAACAACACAAATCTTGCGATGTCGAAGTTCATGTCCTTGCTCATGGCACTGGAGCTTTTGTTTTGCGCGAGGCAATGACCTTAGCTGATGAAAAACAATCACTCAAAAATAAATTTTGGACCTGTAATCAAATTGCCTTTATCGGCGCCGACATTTCCAGTCGTTCATTACGCAGTGATAATAATAAATCAGCATCGCTCTATCGTCACTGCCATGGGTTAACAAACTATCAAAACCCCTTTGATGACGCCCTTTCCTTAGCACATAGCAAACAGGCACCACTGTCAGAACGTGTGGGGCGTGTCGGCTTACCGCATCACGAACGCCATCGTCAATCAATCAATGTTAATTGCGGTGATCATTATAGCGTCTTAGAGGAAAACGCTGAGCAGGACAATCCACTGAGCAGCAATCAATTCGCCCACGATTGGTACATGAGTAACGCTGTTCTTTTGCAAGATTTTCTGCATTGTGTCGAGGGTAAAATTGATCGGCATTACATTCCCACACGCGAATTACGAAACAATGAATTATCCTTATATAATCCCGAAAGTATTATTTTACTAGAAGATTAGCATTCGAATAGACTTTTAAATTAGTAATCGCTTAATCTCAAGCGCTTCGAACTAATGCCTAAGAACCATAAATTGTTCTAGATTATCCTCCACTGATCTGTATCATAAGATAGCTGCTACAATAATAGTATGATGAGTTAATTTAAATTGGAGATACTCATGCCTTGGGAAAGTCGTTCGGTCACACTCAGCACAGAACAACGCAATGAATTGAAAGACATTGCAAGTGACCCTAACTCTAGTGAGAAAGAAAAATGTCGAGCATTAATTGTTTTATTAATGGGCGAAGGATTAAAGAATAAAGAAATAGCAAAAAGGCTTGCTATTCATGAGAACACGGTGGTTAAGTGGCGTGGTCGTTGGACTGGCGATAATAGTGATTCCAAGGTTAGTGATTATGGGGAACTTACTGGTCGTCCGCGTGAAGTCCTTACACCCGAACGTCTCGCTGAAATAAAAGAAATCGTCAGCGTCAAACCTGTCGACGCACAACGCTGGACAGTAAGACGCCTCGCAGCTCATTTACACATTCCAGTTGCTACAACACAAAGAGCCTTAATGGAACTAGGTATAGACCTACGCATTCAGTCTTCTACATACGATTGAATAACTATAATTGTGTAAATACCTTAGGAATTGTTTCATTAGTCTGTGTTTTATAGACAATTAAATGACACTGCTCGGGTAACTTAGCATTTCACACTAGTATTTATACACCATGTGTATAATATACAAAAGGTTTATCGTCGTTAATCTCAATCAAATGGAAGTTAATCAATGCCAAGGGAGAGTCGTCTCGTGATCTTAAGTCCAGCTCAGCGCAACGAGCTCAAGCGCGTTGTCGATAATCCAGATAGTAGCGATAAAGAAAAATGTAGAGCACTTATTGTTTTATTGCTTGGAGAAGGTCTAAGCAATAAAGACATTGCGAAGCGTCTCAATGTTCATGAGAACACAGTTATTAAATGGCGTAGTCGGTGGACAGGAGAAGAAGAAATTCCGAGTATATTAGACAAACCGACTGAATCGAGCGGTCGGCCACGTGATGTGCTGACAATCAGTAAACTTGATGAGATTAAAAAAGTATCTGGTTCCAGACCAAAAGATGCTGATAGATGGACAGTACGGTCCTTAGCAAAAGCAGTCGATTTACCAATTGCGACTACCCAACGCGCATTAGTTGAATTGGATATCGACTTAATGCTGCAATCATCTACATATGAATAAGCATCATACTGATGCGGAAAACACTGCTACTTGATGAGCTTTTAATCGACCATCGAATTTTCCATGTATACATCCTACATTTGAAGGTGCTTCCCAATTCAATTCATTATCTGAAAAATTACAAACGACGATGTAATGCTGTTCCTGATTTTTGAGCTCGATAATTTTACAGGCTTGTTCTTCGTGGGCTAACTGCTTGTTTTCATATACAAACGTGTCCGTGCACGACAACAGGCAGGCATTATCGATGAGAATGGTTCCCGATTGAAAGCGCTGCACTTTTTCAAACGACAATTGCGGCAATGCAATCTCATCTACTTTTAGAAAGCCCCCTACTCGCTGCACTTGGAATCCACCATTGTGGCGCATGCCGATTGTGCGTTTTTCATTGTGCTTTACCTGCAACGTTTGTTCATCACTAATCGCGCCGTGTTGATAGATAGGCTGAATACTTAATGCCTCATCAACAATAATCCCCTTATTAGATTCTTGATAATGACGTTCAAAGTTATTCCACAGATCATTCGGTACCAATACATGCAAGCCCTGCACCTCGCTTAAATAATTTGGGTTTCCGCTTCTCACATACTGCACAATGAGATTACTCTTTTGATCAGGTAGCGCGATGCTGGCCACTTGTACATTCGCCAATACAGGCCGCTGCGGTCGGCCTTCACCAATAATTCCTTGATCAAGGACATCCACCTGTCCGAGCGTCGCAAAGCCACCTGGAAATTGATACCCATACTCACCCAAGCGCTCATAAGCATTGCGATCACCAGTACCGCGAATTAACGGAAATAAATTGGCACCCCACTCAGCCATCGAACTATCGGCGCTTGGGATGCACATACCGGTTGGGCCTTCACCAGCGTCCCAGGTCCAGGAAACCATGCGCTGATCGTTTCGGCACATATAGGATTGATGATAAGCATCATGCCATTCATTAATGCTCATTGCTGCAGGTTGTAATTCACTGCGTTCAATCATCGGCAACCACGCAGCAGTCATAGCCACCGTACAGGCACGATCACTTTCCAAACGGGTATAGTATAAAGGACCCGTATCAGTCATGGTCTCTAAGCGCTTAGCTAAATAGGTACCATCACCGTTGTAATCTTGCTCTGTTATTACCTGATCGAGCCAGCCATCGATCCAATGCGAACAATCCTCGCCATAATAATCTTCGATAAATAACCACATCGGTAAGGCGTAATCCTGACAATAACAATAACGCACACGCGTATCACCACCAATGCGCCACAAGCGTCCGTCTTCAAACGTACAAGTTTTAATCAGTGACCATAAATCATAGGCATGATGATATAAAGATTCAGGCGCCTCTTTGCCAGCTAATTTGTAAGTGAAATGCAACATCGCAATATTTGACAAACAAATCACCATGTAACCAACATTAAGATAATGATGGTGATTGAGCGCCATCGATTCAAAGAAATTAGCGCCAACAATAATATCTTTAAATTGCTCGTTTTGTAAATCTGATTCTATTGAAATACCATTATAAAGAAATTTATCACCTTTCGTTTGGTAAGCTGCCGCATGTGGCGCATCCGGATACATCAATGCGACGCGATGTAATATCGCACCGTTCCAGATATTACTCTCTGGTTTGTTATCATCGACGAGACCTGCAACAACTGGATATTCCTGGAGTAACCAATCTGCTTCGGAAATTAAAACCTGACGCAAATGTTCTTGGACATCCTTGGGCAAACGATCATGGATTAAATCGATGGCAAACATCATGCGCTCGATGCCTAAAACTGAAATCCAAGTGTGACCCCACTGTTCACCATCGGTACACGCATAGGCAGAACTTAAATGGGTATTGAGATTAAAGCGTAATAAATCGACTGCTTGACTTGCAGCTAATTCATCGCCTTGATGCCATAAATACATAGCAGCTGCTATGGCCTTTTGCTGCGTCTGTACACCCCAGGTATTATAACCAGTGCCATAGATTAAGGCGTTGCCTTGATCTTGTGGGTGGAATAACTGCTCCTGGCTTCCTTGCCACCATGCGCGTAACGATGCTAAGGCTTTATCCTGCATGACCTGAGTTTGATTGTCTTCGATGAGTAAACTAGGCATCCGTGCTCCTGTCCTATCATCCTAGTGAGATCGGTCAGAACTGAGAATGGGCCATTATGCTATTTATTTGTAATATAAAGCTAATATAGTCATTATATGACAAGTTTAGATGGGAGTGCCTTAGAGGCGATCATCGTTGATCTCGAACAACGCTACCAGGTCAGCATTACGATTATTGACCGTGAAGGCTTCTTTCATGACTTTGCCGGCAATCCTATTTTCACCCGACCACGGCATAGCCACCGCAAAAACATAGCTTGCGATCGCCAATTTGATCAGCGCTGCATCGATCATTGTCGTCATGCCATGAATAAAATGGGTGAGAAAAAGAAAACAGCCTTCGAACATAGCTGCTGGAAAGGCATCAGCGAAATTGCCGTGCCACTATACCTCAACGGTATTCACCATGGGACCTGTTATGTCGGCCAATGGCAATCACGCAGAAAAGAATTACAGCCACAATATAACAAAGAATTTAAATCTGCCTATTTACGTAGTTACGATGCACTACCGAAAAAAAATAGTAAATCTGTTAAGGAACTGCTACCCATCGCACAATTCATTGCACAGTCTATACTTTACCATGCTCAAGCACTGAAAAAAAATCCGCAAGCGCAACCCGACAGACGTCAGATCATTGAACATTTTATTCAAGAACAAGCAGCCCAAAATTTAAACCTCGATGCGTTAGCCAATCACCTTGGCCTTTCTCCTTCACGCTGTAGTCATGCCGTTAAAGAATGTTGTGGCAAATCTTTAAGTGATTTAATTATAAAAGAGCGCATTCGACGCGCCTGCCAATTACTGAGCAGTAGCACCTACAATGCTCAGGAAATAGCCGAAATCGTTGGCTTTTCTGATCAATATTATTTCAACAAGGCGTTTAAGGCGCAAACTGGTCTACCTCCAGGGCGTTTTCGCAAACAGATGAACCAATAGTCCATGCAAAAATAGGTGACACGCAGAAAAGAGCCTTAGTGTCTAAGGTCCAATAGACTGAGGAACACAGATGCCTACTAAATTAAGCTATGAAGTAGTACCTTTTAAAGAGACTCCACAAGTTCATTTGAAAATGCATGTCTTTAAACCCGAACAAAAAGCTAGCGCAGCCATCGTATTTTTCGTATGCGGCGGTTGGAATGGTTTTGATCTTGACAAATATCATATGCAATCCGCATATTTCCAAAGTCGCGGTATTTTATGCGCTATTGCTGAAGTCCGTGTCATGGAATTACATGGCACCACCCCACGTGAATGCGTTATTGATGCTAAATCAGCAATTCGTTTTGTTCGGGCACACGCTGATGAATGGGCATTCCCTGCGGATAAACTAGTAGCATCTGGTGGATCGGCTGCCGGTCATGTGTCTTTAAGCACCGACATTATTGATGGCTTTGAAGATGAAACAGATGATCAATCTGTTTCAAGCAAACCTAATTTAATTTGTGCCTATAATCCCGCCGTACTTCCACCACTTGATTTAAGCACTAGTCCGCAAGAGCGCATCGACGCACGCATTGAAAAATTTGGCAGCGAAGAACAACTGATGGCGCTTTCTCCATGTGAACATGTGCGCGAAGGGATAATTCCAGTTTTATTATTGCATGGTGATGCTGACGAGGTGACTCCTCTTGCTGATACGGAATATTTCCAACAAAATATGCTGGCTATGGGTAACGATACGACCTTGCATATTTACCCAAAAGCTGGGCATGGTTTCTTTAATTACACCAAAGCTGGAAATCCCTACTTTTTTGAAACCACCAAGCATTTTGATCAATGGTTAATCAAGCAGGGATTTGTCAGTGACGGTGAATGTGTCGATCAGTTTAATTTTGCTGAATACGATTAACGACCAAGAAAATCGTCTTCGACACTGGTGTCATCGTTGAGCAAGTGACTTGGCGTATAATTAAACCATGGCACTTGTAACAAGGATTGGTTCACCCAGCCTTTCCCGTAACCATCGCCATCATATTTCAGAAATTGAGCAATATATATTTGCGCGGCAAAACCAAACCAAACCATAATGATCAACACACAGCACACAGCTCGTAATGGCATACGCGCCACCTTCTTCCAACTCGCTTCTTGATGTTTTTCAAGATCCTCAACATGCATAGCGGTTAAAGCTTCTTGCTCTACCTGCGACAAATCACTCATGCTAATTTGTTTCTTGAGCAATAAGCGCAATACGGCGGTGCAATAGATGCGCATGATAAGGTTCTTAATAACAAACCAAGCAAGTAGGATATAAAGTCCACACCAAAAAAAGTACCCTTGGCTCCAATCAAACACTTCCTGATTACTCATACTCGCATAGCCATCGATCATTTCAGAAAACTGAAATGGTAACGTCTTCATAATGATAACTGGAATATTCATTACAGCGATTAACAATGCTAATAAAAGCACTGCGATAGGTCGTTCAGCTAATATCTTTCTTATGAAAGCAATATCCCAAAAACGACGCCACTCGCCACTCATAGCATGGCGCGCTTGTGCCATTGGCACATAGATCATCGCTAAAATAAATAATCCAATACCACTTAAGCCTAAGCTTGGCCCTACTGCAAATGCCTCAT
This sequence comes from Planctomycetota bacterium, assembly GCA_028280785.1. GTDB lineage: Bacteria > Planctomycetota > UBA11346 > UBA11346 > UBA11346 > JANQLF01. Next base: position 18,068 of record JANQLF010000045.1, on the reverse strand, counting down.
AGCCCTTAAAGAATGAATTATTCCAGCCACCCCACCATGAAAATGTCCAGAATAGTGCTGCTGGCATCAATAGAACTGATAAATTCGCGAATGCCTGCAGGCCAAGCTTTAAATTAAACCACAAACTCGCAAAAGGCATGCATAGATAATAGAAAAACCTTCTTATTGGGCTCAGTGCACTTGGGTCACATTGTCGCCCACGAGATCGACTAAATAGACGTGGAAGTTTTTCTAAGCGAAGAGCTGCTAATAAATCATCTACTGTTTGTATATCCGCGTCTTCTCTTTCACCGGCCTTTAATTGGCGCCACCAATTCTTTAAACCGCGCACTCGCATCCACGCATAAAACCAACCGAGCACAATGATCGCAAAAAATGGCCCTTGAGTGAATATCCATAAAGCGATGAAAATACCAATGTGCGCCGTTATATAAAACCATGAATTAACTTTTTCTTGAGTCGGCATGACAACGGTTGGCATACGTTCTGTCACGACAGTAGCGGCTTGATTCATGCAAAGACCTCCTCAAGCGCGTCCCCTTCTGTATGCGGTGTCTTTATCCCCATCAGGCCGCCAATAGTGGCAGCCACACTAATCTGATCGACTGTTTTATCGACAACTTTGCCCTTCGGCACACCTTTACCATAAACCAAGGCGAAAATCTCACGCGCAGATTTGGTGTTAAAGTGATGTTGATAGGGCACATCCATAAAGCGATTATCATCACGACCGCAGTCGGGAACAATGACGAAGACGGTGTTATCGCGGTATGCCGGTAAACGTTGAGCCGTCTCGTGCAAACGCCGCATACCCATATCAATGACTTTAATGCCCTCTGTATAATGATGCGGCAAACCCCAATGCACGTAATCGGGATCGTTATAATTAATCATCATTATTTTCGGCTGTAGCTTTTCCATTGCCCATACAGACAGTTCCGTCAACAAACGGTCGCCACGCGGATTCACAAACCCACTAGCACCATAATGATTTTGCCACTGTCGCCAAAAAGTATCGATTTTCTTGCTGTGCTGTAGACCACCGACGTCACGATAATCCAAACCTTCTAGTTTTGCCAACTGTTGCTTCTTCATTAACAGCTGCTTCTCATCAAGTTTACCTGAGTTAATTTGCTGACGTAATAAAAATACTTTGTAACGATAAAGACTCAAAACATCAGAACGGTAATTAAAGCCAAAGTTTTTATGATTGGAAAAGGAATAGAATTCCTCTTGTCGTCTATCTTCATGATTAATCATCAACGATTGATGAACCGGAATGTTAAAACTGCTTCGCAAGTATTCAAATAATGTCGGTACCTCTGCTTCAAAACGACCTGAAAACGGTTTATTTTCTATATCCTCAAATTTGTCATATTTACCAGTGAGAATGAATAAGGTCCCTTGACCATGACTCGTTTCAATGTCTGAACTATTAGACATCTCCATACGTGGGAAAAAAACTCCCTGTGGCACTAATTTATGTAAAAAATAGGGACAGTATGTTTTTTGTGGATTAGCAATGCACTCCTGTCGCCGTACGCCTCCGCCAAAACGCACTATGATCACATTTGGACCTCGATATTGCGGTAGGACCGGCTCCTCAGCAAATAAGCGATTTGGTAATAACAAGCCGCCCATACTTGCCGCGGTGCATTGTAACATTTGTCGACGTGTCAGGTTCATATACTTATTAACACAATGCCTTATCATGGGTTACAATTGAATCTGAATACTTACTTGTAGACTAGCAACAACTCCAGCCCAGGAAACAGGTTAGGTTAATGCCCGGACACCTCTTCATCTGCAAATGCGACATTACCAAAATCGCCTGCGATGCCTGGCTGCTTCCAACCTACGCTGAGAAAACCATCGATTTAACCTGGCATAACCAATGCCTTGAGCAACTCGGCGCTTGTGATGGCTCACTCGACGCATTTGACGTCGGTCCAGATTTTGGCGACCAACAAAAAACAGCACTACCCAAACATTGGCCAGAGCATCCAGAATATCCGATGCCGATTCTCACGGTTATCGGCAGCAAGGTCAAACAAGATATTCAATGGTATATAGACAGCGTAAAACAATTTCTCGATGCCTATAGCAGACAGCCCTCATGCTTTTTAAGCTATCGCCACCGCCCATTGCTTGCCATTCCCCTTATCGGTGTTGGTAAAGGTGGTGCTGGTGATCGCGTGGCCGGCATTATTGATGAATTATTATCATTCGCGCAAGACACAGCCAACGAACGCAATGTCGATATCGTATTATCGGTATTCGACTCCATTCACTATACCGTTTGTCAAAAGCATCGAAAAAATCTCGATGAGCAACGAAACTTTTGGTCAGAAATTTCCGAGCAACAACGCGCCTACGCTGATAATATCATTAATTTTGCCCGACGTGGGGAATTAGTTTTGTTTCTTGGCGCCGGTGTCAGTGCTGGTGCTGGATTACCGAGCTGGGGACAATTACTGACTCATCTCACTGAAAAATCTGGCATTAGTGAAGAACAACATAAATCGCTGTCCGGATTTAATTTTCTTGATCAAGCTGAGATTCTTAAACGTGAGCTCGCTAAAAACAATATCGATATGAATCAAGAAATTGTCGCCTTGTTAGGCGCTAAGCAGTTGTATTCCTTAACCCATGCATTGATATCGAATTGGCCGGTTAATGAAGCAGTGACGCAAAACTACGACACCATGTATGAGAATGCCTGTCGAGACAGCAAACAACCACTTTCGGTCATCCCCTACACCTTTGATGAAAATAGTGATAAATGGTTACTCAAAATGCATGGCTGCATCACCCAGCCAGATGATATTGTTTTATCACGCAGTGATTATCTTGACTATGACTACACGCGCTCGGCCTTGTCTGGCATTGTTCAGGCATTGCTTGTTACCAAACACATGCTCTTCCTCGGATTTTCGTTGACCGATGATCACTTTATTCAATTAATATTTGATGTGCATAAAGCAGTGAAAGGCATGGTCAAAAGTACCGGGCATAAATTCGGAACTGTACTAACAGTTTTACAATGCGATCTGCAACAAGAACTATGGTCGGGTGAACTTGACTTTATCAGCGCCGGCGAACCCAACGCCGAGTTCAGTGCTGCCATCAACACCCATGACATCATCCTTGATTACATCACCTGCCGTACCCATACATCACATCGCTATTTATTCCGCCGCGAATTTGAAACCCTAATGGCCGAAGAAGATATCCAGTTACGTGATGAATTACGTCGCGTCTATGAAAAATTAAATACTAACACCGATTCAAATGCCATTGCAGATTTTAAAGAATACCTGCAATCGCTCGGGTTCATCGACGACGATTAGCGATAGGCTGGCAATCGTTTAATCCAACGCCCCAACTTTTTCTTATACGCAGCCGGAAAAGCATGCTCTGCACGGGCCATCAACTCAAAGTGCACGTGGGCCTTGTCATTAGCCTGTGCATGCTGATGTGCTTCAGCCAACCATGGCTTCTCCCATTTCTTGCCTTGATAAATAAGCAAATGCCTATTGGTTAATGCAGCACTTCGCTTAAAACGGCTCCCACCTTCTATGAAGAAAAAATGCGAAACATATTTGTATATCTGGCAACGTGGATTGTTTAATAAAACTGCTGTAATATGCGCACCATTGGAAAAACCACCCATGCAGGTACGTGAAACGTCTATATTTGGAATCTCTTTATAAATCCGCTTTAAGATTACTTTATAGGCATCCCATATAGCTGGATAATCCTTATCTTCTATAAAGGCACGCATCCAATAATTGGAGTTATCTTTTTTTAGACGAGCAACACTTTTCTTAAATAGCGGTAGATTTATCGAAATATACCCACGATCACCAACTATTTGTCGCGCACTCCCTGCGCCAGTAGACGGACCACCCGTAAAACCATTCATAAAAAAGCAGGCCGGCATTTTCTTGCGCTTATCATAATCCTTAGGTAAATATATAGCACAGGTAACCGTTCCCTTCTTACCATGAATTTTCATATCCAAATTGGGAGCAAGCTGTGGAAATTCGAACACCAGTGTTACGTCTTTCATTTACTCATCTTCCAATCTGCGATCTTGTGGCAGGTTTTGCATGTGGAACTGATAACGTCTGACCAAATTCATCGACAATAAAAAGCAAAATATACCGAAAATGATATTGAAGGCATCGGCGCCTTCCATGTAGATTTCATAGCCACTAATAAACGCCAAGCCGAAAAAGAATAAGGCATCACCAACAAAAACCCACGGTGCTGGTTTAATCCGAGCGATAACCCAACACAAGACTAACATACCTGATAAGCTTAGGTACATAATTGAATAAAATGGCTCAGTCTGAATATAACCAATCAAACCAAAGAGACCGGCAAATACTAAACCCAAGCTCAAACGAGTACGTAATTCATAGGCAATCCACGCTTCAGTAGATGGTCCACGCCAATCACAGATGCGCCGATACGCTGCCCCACTAATGCGTAGGGCTGGACAATCAGCCTTGCGCAGAGCCAAGACACCAAAATCGCCGCCACTGGCAATTTCCATCTGCTTAAAATGCCGGGATTTGACCACAGCATAAGACTTTTTCATTTTACCTACATAGATACGGATCTCATCTTCATTGAATTTAAGTCCAATTGGACCATTTTGCGTATCAGTTTCCAACCACATATCAAAGTCGTCGCGACTTGGCTCAGCGCGCTGATCCTGTGGTGCAGAATAAGGGTTCTCTTGATCCATACAGTTAAAATCTTTGTTAATCTTTTGTGTATTCAAGCAAATATTTAATATTATCGGTAACAATGGGGTTCGTTGACTTCGAAAGCTTCTGCTCTAATTCTTTTCGAATATGACCATGATAATCAGGAGATTGATGTATTATATTAGCTATATGTCGAATGACGTTATCATCGACTATTTCAAATTTGGTGAACACCAATACATACCTTAGACTGTCTTTATTAAATTCATATAATTGCTCTTCAGCTAAATAACTCATTGCTCCGAACATAAATTCGACGGTTTCATGACCAGGCTTAAATAATGCGATGTTATTTAGGATAATCTTCATTATCCTTCCTGAATTATCCAGTCGTTTTTGTTTATCTTTAAATTTATCAAAGTGTAAATATATGCTTTGATAGAATGCATGATCATTTAAGTTCTTTTGAAAATTATCCATAAATCTCTGAGAGTGGGCATGTAACAAAAGTGCATTGGCTTTTGCGCGAATTTCCTCATCGGCATGCCCCGATAACTTCTCATATAAATCATATGACACAGACAAATCATGGACCGGCACAAAACGATAGAGCACTTCAGTTACAAAATGTGACATATTCATCGACTTATCATTTTCAACATGGGTTTTCACCACATAATCAATCATTTTTTGTAAACCCCTACGATCATCATTCTTCTCTATATCTTTGAGCAAATTATGTAGGTGGTAACGGACTAAATTGGTGGTTTTTGCATACAAATGCGGATCTAATTCCTTCTTTAAACGGCTTTCTGACAGGCAATATCCAATAAGTATTCGTTCAAATGCATAAGTTCGTTGTTTCTGTAAATCTGATTCTGATAACATCTGCCCTTGCTCTAAGTCATTGAGATGGTCCTCTACCACATCAACCTGATGAGCATTAGCATAGACGGATGAGAGCAGGTCATAAAATCCACTAGGATCTACTTTAAATAGCAGTTCCATGCATTCTTCATCTTCCCTATGCTTCAATGTAAGTTTTTTAATTTTCGCTACTTGACGATCGGTAAATACTTTCTGTATGACTCCCGATTCATCGATATAATCCAAATAAGAATTCAAAAATTCAGCGTATTCGTCCGGGTAGTCTGTAAGTTCAAAATAATCTAATAACATATCAATCACAGGTTCAGAATAATAAGTGTAATCTAACGCCTTGGCGTAATGCCAGTCACCATCTTCTATGAAGTTTTTAGCCGGAGGTCTATTCCAATACCAAAAGTCAGAGTTATCTACCAATGCCTTCCGTTCGCCCATTGGAAGCTGCTGAAAATAAGCATAGAGACCCTGACCCGTATGTGGCCAAGCCTGGAGCAATAGTTGGTAGAGACGCTCGTCTTTATGTTTGCCTAAGGTACTGAGTGCTGTATCTAATGTTAGTGGATCAGCATGAAATTTATATTCTAACCATTCATAGACTATTTCACGAATTCGGAAATCTTTATGTCCAATATACGGCAGTACATTATGCGCATCTACTGAATCACGATTAACACTCAAAACCTCATAAAAATGCTCTTCACTATCTAAGCCTAGCACAGCCGCATCAGTGGCCGGTCGTATCCACGGACTATGCTCGATCACCAATTCAGAAGCAAAGAAAATCAACGCATAATAAATAACTATCGTCGCAACCAATGCTATGCATGCAAAATAAACGCCTGTTACCAATTTAGCGAATGCACTACGTTTCTGCTCCGTTGCTGCTTCAGTCATGTGTTACCGCAATGCGTTTAATAGAACTGGTGCTAGCAGCGCATAAGCTGATGGACTTAAATGCAATTCGTCCGGCATTATTTTTTCAGGGATGACAAGGTCGTCATCTAAAAATATCTCATTGCAATTATGACTGCGTACACCTGCAGCTTCATACATCGGTGCAAGTAATTCATTGCTTTGATTAACCACCTTACGCAGATTATCATCAGGTTTTCGACCTCGTGGGAAAATATGCAAAAAATGTTTCTCTGAATTCGGGAATAATGTTTTTACAATGTCCACAACTGCACTTACACCTGCCACGACTTCGTCCGCCTGCTGACCATCATTACCGATGTTATTAGTCCCAATAAGACAAATAACACGCGTGGGATTCAAATCGCATAAATGTGGATTGTTTTGCAAACGCCATATTAAATGACCAGTGCTATCTCCACCTATCGCTACATTTAAACTATTATCTTTAAATAGTCGATTCCATTCACGTTCACCAGCATGTTGCCATAAAAAGGTTATCGAATCACCAATGAACAGATTCTCTAAAGCTCTACCACTTTGAATCCACGCCGCACAAGCATCAACATGCTCTTGATGCTGAGTATGCCAATCTGGCACCAACCACTCCGGCTTATCGGCACGCTGTCTTGGAGCTGTCGGGTCAATCATGCATGAGATCTTTCAGTCAGCTCCTCATATGCAAGAATACGACAAAATATGATAAGTTTTATGCAAATAAGCTGAAGATCTATGATTATGACTTCATATAATACTCGAAATTGCAAAGGAATGCTATGAGCACATTAAGTCCTGAAGAGTTTGAGTACATGTTCGATCTGCAAGGTTTCGTCATCTTAGACGATGCGCTCAGCAGCGACCAACTTGAGGAAATTAACACCTGGATTGATGCCCAACCTGATGTCGAAGACGGTGAGTGGATTGGTAATATCCAAACCCAATCCTACAGCGGCTCTGAAGGCATCCTTTATCAAAATATCATCGAAGGCGGAAAAATTTTTCGTGATTTAATTGATTGCGAAAAATGGTTTCCACTCGTTGAACGTTTTATGGTGAATAATTTTAATGCAGTGTGTTTACAGGAAGCTTGGTTAAATCGTCGCGGTCCTTCTGATTACATCGGATTGCATTCTGGCGGTCATACCTGCGGTCCGGTTATGAAATTTAAACACAGCAACACCAACACCTGGGATGTTGGACAAATTAATGTGTTAATGGCCCTCAATGACTGCGGACCAGGCGATGGCGCAACGGTCGTTATTCCTAGCAGTCACAAGTCGACAGTCGTTCATCCACATTTAGAAAAAGCCGAAGTAAATTCCTATCGCAACGATGTCTCAGCAAGTGGGGTACTCGCATCAACAGAAGTCCACTTGAAAGCTGGCCAAGCTATTTTCTTTACCGATGCATTGAGTCATGGTTCCGCTGCACGCACTAATCCCGGCGAACGCCGCTTTATGGTTTATCGCTACACACCACATTGGATTCGTCAGCGTTATCCGTATTTACCGACGCCTGAATTACTTGAATCGCTTACAGAAAAGCAACGTCGAATTGTTGATCCAGAGCCGGTCCGATTAACGCCGGGCCGGAAAATTGTTACGGAAGAGCATAGCCACCTTTAAATTAATTATCTCTCACGGAGACACAGAAACACAGAGTTTTTATTAACTCCGTGCCTCTGTGCCTCCGTGAGATTAATTATAACATACATGTATTTCATGTAATAATAGGGAGTTAGGTCACCAAATGTAGCAACAAAGAGTTGAGCTTAGGGGAATGCACACAGACTGCATTCCCCTTCACATTACCATGGAGCTCAGATCTTGCGTATCACGACTTTATTCCTCCTAAGCCTTTGTTTTATCTCACTTAATGCCCAAGACTTTATTTGGATCGAAGGCGAAGCATTCACCAGCAAACCAGCAGCATTAAACAAAGCCGATGGCGTTGAAAGCGTTAAAGGCGGCGTTGGCTACGCTGCTGAAGCCTGGGGCAATGATAGCATGATGTCGAACGGCCAAGTGCTGCACGTCAATATAAACCCCAAACAAGTTGATACCTATATGCCCAAAGGTGGATTGATCTTTGGCTATGATTTTGAAATCAAAAAGTCTGGTGAGCAAGAAGTCTGGGCACGCATTGGTTATGAATTTGCTCGTTCACAATTTCATTGGCGTTTGGATGGCGGCGATTGGCAAGTTGTTGAACCATCAACAGCAACGGTCAACGTCCAACCGATTCAAACTTGGAATGAATTAGCCTGGCTCCAGTTAACGAAACAAAACCTTAAAAATGGTAAACACAGCATCGAATTCAAACACAGCGCCCACACAATTACCCATAAAGGTAAAGAAAAAACATCGCGTATATTGCACATTTTAGATGCTATCTGTATTGCGCCAGCATTTAACCCACAAGGAAAGTGGAAACCAAGCGATGATCATCGCAGCGAAGAAGACAAAAAGGCAGAGGCGTATGTTTTCCCTATATTTGACAAAGCAGGTCCTGATGCGCGTTCATGGACCGAATTAAATGGACCTTGGCAATACGCTGCGTGGGACGAACGCAGCTTCCCAATTAACGAAGAGACTCGCTGCCAAGCACCGCAGACATTACCTGACTTAGAAAAGCTACGCTGGTTTGCGTTATACCAACCAAAAGGCCGCGAAGAGCAACTGTCTCATGAGGATTTTACGCACCGCTATTTACTCAAAGCAAAATTAGATGTACCTGCAAGTGCAAAAGGCAAAGGCTTCTTTTTAGATGTACAACGCTCTTCGCTCTTCGTTTCTGTATTTGTCAACGGACAATTGGCAGGCAGCACCGAGACCTTCCATACTGCTTGGCAAATGGACTTAACAGCACATGTCAAGGCTGGCGAACAAAACGAATTGATTCTCGCTATAAAAGATCCGTATTATTCATTAAATCCAAAAGGTGATAAGAGCGCTGAAGGACTCGGCAATCGTAAATACTGGAACATCCCGCGTGATTTTCTAAAACGCAACCAAGGCACTGCCTCTCGACATGATTACCCCCTCTGTGCTGATGCACGCAGTGGTATTCTCGAACCTGCAAGCTTTGTCATCTGCGGACCAATCTACACTGACGATGTATTTGTTAAAACATCTGTTAAAAATAAAAATATTGAACTTGATATTCGTGTTAAAAATCCGAGTAAACAAGCTGCAAAATTAACTATTAATAATTCAATTATTCCATGGAATAAGGGAAATGGCGGCGAAAGTGCACTCAACCTCCCTGAACAACAAGTCGATGTTGCAGCGGGTGAGACCAAATTAGTCAATGCATCAGCACAATGGGAGAATCCGCATCTATGGTTCCCAGATGATCCCTTCCTCTATTGGGTTGAAACAACGATTAGCCTGAACGGGAAGGTTGTTGATACCAAACGCACGCGCTTTGGTTTTCGCGAATGGGATTGGTCAACGCATATGTTTAAACTCAATGGTATTAAATGGCCAATGTGGGCAGATGTGCACTATGCCGCGGACCCAAAACAGCACATTGAATTAAGTAAGCGTAATAACGTTAATCAAACTCGCTATTGGCGTGCCGGTGGCTGGGGCTACATGACGCGTCGCCAAACGATGAATTATTTTGATGAAACTGGCATGTTGGTACGCAGTTCTGGCACCTTTGATGGTCAACTTGCTAACTATGGTGGTGGCCTGCGTGAGCCGGACATGAGTAAAGAGCCCGATAAACGCGGTCGTCGTCCTTTAAAAGCAAAGACGCATTTCTTTGACAATTGGCGTAAGCAAATGACCGCATGGATTGAAGAAGAGCGCAACCACCCCTGCATCTATATATGGTCAGTCGAAAATGAAATTGCCTACATCAATGTGAATAATCTCGGTCAATACCGTGAAGTTGAGCCGGAATTAACCAAAGGTGTTGAGCATGTCATGAACGTCGACCCCACTCGCCCAGGTATGGTTGATGGCGGCAACTGTTTACGCGACGAAAGCCTTCCGGTAAACGGCGCACATTATACGGAGTTTATGAATAATGATTTCCGTGATTTCCCTGACGCTGCTTATGTGCGCGATCATTTTTACGATAAAAATCGACCACAACGTGGCGCTTGGCGCATGGTTCCAGATCGCCCAATCATGAAAGGTGAAGTTTATTTTGCCAATGGCTATAGCACTGAACGTTTTGCTACCATCGGTGGTGATAAATGTTTTATCGGTACTGGCGAAACCATGGAAGCACGTGGCCTGTGGTCAAAAATGCTCAGCGAAGGCTATCGCTGGGCCGAAGTTTCTAGCTTTCACTTTTGGCTAGGTAGCGCCGAACGTCAGTATTGGAACTCTTGGAGTCCGACCGCGGTTTTCTGCAAGCAGTGGAACTGGACCTGGGGTTCGGAAGCAACAGTAACGCGCGAATGCCGCGTATTTAATTCAACACAACACCGTGATCCAATTACCGTTAAATGGTCCTTCGTCGTGAATGGCAAAGAACAAGCTGGTGAAAGCAAAGATTATAGCGTTGCCCCTGGCGAAGCTGAATCTTTTATGGTTTCATTCACCTGCCCAAAGGTAAATGCATTAACCAATGGTGAATTTGTTTTAACTGCAACGCGCAAAGGCAATATGGTTTATCGTGAAGCTAAACCGGTTCGCATCCTTGCTCCTCATGCGCAAGCCAAACCGACAATCAAAAAACTCACCGTATTTGATCCACAGGGCAGCACCAAAGCATATCTAAAAAGGCGCGGCATCACGTTCACCGATGTACCTGCTTATAATAAAATACCCCAAGACGCTGATGTCATTTTAATTGGTTCAAATGCCATTGCAGCCGATCGCAGCACCGATCCGATGTTACTTGGCATGGCCGCGAAAGGCAAAAAGGTCATTGTTCTTGATCAACAATATCCGCTTTCTTACAAGGGTATTGCTGGTGATTTAAAAGTGACCAGCTACACCGGACGCTTTGGCTTTAGCGAAGATTTATCGCATCCAATCTTCAGTGGCTTATCTCAGGCTGATTTCTTTACCTGGGGTAATGATCATGTGATGTATCGCAATGCTTACCGAAAAGGCACTAAAGGCGGTCGCAGCTTATTACAATGTGACAATAACCTTGCCTATACGGCGTTATTCGAAAGCCAACCAAATGACGGCTTATTTATTCTTTCACAATTGGCATTGGATAAAAAACTTGCGAGCGAAGCTGTTGCCCAGCAAGTATTCAATAATCTTCTGAATTATGCAGCTAACTATACACCGCTACGCAAAGCCAGTACCGTGGTTATGAGTGCGAATGATGAACGCGTTAAATTGTTGAGTAAATTACAACTCGAACACAAAACTGGATCAGCGCTTGATGCGATAAAACAAGACGGTGTCGCCATTGTTGATGCTACACCTGCAAATCTCAAATCGCTCGCTGATAATAAAGCTGCTGTTGATGCATTTTGCGAAAAAGGTGGTTGGTTGGTCTTATGGGGATTAACACCAGAAGGCCTTGCTTCATTTAATACCCTTGTCGATCATCAGCATGCGATTCGTAAATTCGAAAAAGAGCGTGTACTCCTAAATTATCCAACCAGTAAATTTGCCGCCGGCTTGACACTCCGAGATGTGGTTATGGATACGGGTAAGAAAATGTATCCATGGATGGCATTAAAAACGCCTGACCAAGAAGCGATTAAATGGGTCGTTGACCATACTGACATTGCGCCGTTCTCCACCTTCCCATCACCAACGTCACTCGGCAAACCAAGCGATGATAACCCCGGTATCGACCACTTTCCACGCAATATGGTCAATGGCTTTACCTCAGCTGACAACTGGGCCTTTACCTACACCATTATTATGGACCGCGGTGATTCGCGTAAGTTCACTTTGAAATTACCAAAAGAAGAAGAACTTGTCGCACTTAAAATTCGTCCCTCTGCGATTTATCATCCTATCACCAAAATGAATATTTATTTCGACGATGATCCAACGCCGGTTGTTGCCAACATTCCCGTACGTGAAAATCCAATTGTTGAAGACATACCGATTCCAGGCCGTAAAGCCAAGACCATTACTTTAGAGGTAACCGAATGGGCGGAACGCGGCACTAAAAATATCGTTGTGATCGACAACTTGTGGCTGCAAGTGAAACGTGATGAACAATATATGAAAAATGTCACCTCGCTTTTAAATATCGGTGCCTTAATGGCCTATCAAAAAGGCAAGGGCGGTATTTTCCTTAATCAGCTAAATATTCTCGGCCAGGAAGTGAATCCTGATAACGTAAATAAAAAAGCCGCTATTGTTCGTACCACCTTAAGTAATTTAGGCGCGATCTTTTCAGGCAGCAAAACCGAAGTCGATGACGCACAATATACAACACAAGCACTGAAAATGGCCGATGGCTCATTTAACGCCTACGTTCATCAACGTGGTAAACCGGCATGGTATAATGGTGGCGACATCGAAGGCATTCCAGTAGGCAATAAAACCTATGCTGGCGTCGATTTCTTTTTAAGTGATTTCAGTACCTCACCGGTTCCATCAGTCTATATGCTCTCTGGAACTGGTGCGACGGATCAAAGTAAGAAAGTTATAAAAAATATCGCCGTTGGCAAAAAAGCAGATGCGTTGTTTTTCCTTCACACCTATCATCCAGCTGTGACTGAAATTGACCGCTGGCGCAAGCGCGTTAATCAAGCTGCGCGACGCAAACAAAATCCACCTGCGAATCCACACTGCTTAAGCTACATCGTTCATTACAACGATGGCAGCAAGGAAAAAATAGATGTGTTATATGAAGAGCACATTGGTGCCTGGGATAGCAAGAGCCCACTACCCTATCCGCAAGCTGATCTCGGCTGGGTTGGTAAGCAAAGCAATGGCAAATCAGCCGCCGTCTGGGTTATGAAGTGGGTGAACCCACATCCAAGCAAAGATATTAAACATATTGATATCAATGCTGGCCGTCGTCAAAACGGATCGGCGGCTGTGTTTGCAATCAGTACTGGTACTAAAGTAAAATAAATTCCTAAACCCTCTCAATATCACCGAGCTGGCGATATTGACGAGGGCTTAGGTGCAAATGCTTTTTAATAAACCGAGAAAACGTAAACTCATCACGAAAATTCAATTCTTCAGCAATTTCTTTTATCTGCTTATCACTGTGTCGCAGTAAATTTGATGCTCGGCGCGTAATCACCTGATCGATATAATGTTTTAATGAAATACCAATATCGCGACGAAAACGCTTAGACAGCTGATCAATACTGAGCTGCATAATTTCAGCGATCGTATTTATGCGTGCTGCTGCCCCTGCCAACTCAATTTCTTCATTTACTGCTTCGTAGCGCTGCTGAATGCGATGTTGTTCGCTGAGTGATTGAATATCGCCTGGAATAAATTGTGAAGCTAACTGCATTAAAATGCCTTGGATCCATACCAACTCGGAACGCATGTGAATATTACGAACTTTCACTGCTAAATCGTCAATTAATGCTAATGAACATGCTGCTTCAGAAACATGATTAATCCCAGCACATAAATCGAGTGGATTATTTAAATGACAATCATAGTGAAAGGCGACCATGCGTAGTCCTGCTGCAAATTCAAAATCCAACTCAATATTAGGTGGCATATGATAACAGTGCCCTGGACGCATCTGCATGCGTTGGTCTTCACCCCATGCAATATGACCAGCCTGACCAGGACCATAAATTAAAAACAAACGATTATGTGGAATCCGATTCTTTCCATTCCATTTGTGCTGCCACAAACCCGCTATCGCGTGATCCGCATCGACATGCAAGTGATGCGACAACTCTTCAATGGCGGGTGCGGTCTGATGCCGCTCAGCAAAAGGATCCATGCTTATAATGTTAACAATTGAGATAAGAAGCATAGAATTTCTTAAGTTCTTGTAGTGAAATACCTTACGAAAAATTAGCGGGCAATTGGACTAAATATAACAGGCTTAAATTGCTATGTTTATTCGAATAGATTCATGGTTATTCAGATTGTTGCTACCTATAATGCCATGTTAAGGAGCCTCACTTATGAGCCTAGATTTCGTCAGCAGCTATGGTCCAGAAGCTGTAAATACCGCCCTTCCTCTTGGTGGTCTCGGTGCCGGCATGGTCGCCTTCGCCCACAACGGTTCGCTCGAAAGCGTCGCCGTAAAACATCACCCTGACATGTTTAATGATCCCGTTTTATTCGCGAGCGTACATTGCAAACAACACGACTACACCCGCGTTATTCAAGGACAGGTCCCTTACCACAAAGTTTTACAAAGCCATGGTGCTATGTTTAGCGGTGCAGGTAGTGGCCGCGGTAATCATTTTGGCTTACCATGTTTTTCTGAAAAAGAATATAAAGCCGGTTTTCCGTTTGCTGAATTAGATTTAAAAGATGGCAACGCGCCAGTTACTGCACGCATTACTGCGTGGAGTCCGTTTATTCCTGGCGACACCTACAACTCATCGTTACCGATGGGTGTCTTAGAATATGAATTAACTAATACGACTGATGCAGAAATTGATTTAGTATTCGCTTATCATGCTGAGCACTTTTTAGCCGGTCACGACACACGCAGCTATGGCATTGCCAGCCGGATTAAAAACGGATTTACGCTCGAAGCTGTTCCTTACAACATCGATGATAAAGGTGGCTGTGATCCAAGCAGCGGCTGCTGCGGCCCTGCAACAGATGAAGACGTAGCGCGTAAAAAAGCATTGCACGCATCGTTTGGCGTTTCGCTACAAGGCGTAGACAACAGTAAAATTGATTGCGGCTGGTTCCGCAGTGGTTGGTTTGACAAACGCGTCGCCTTATGGGACCTCATTAAAACCGGTGAATTACAAGACCGTGATTCGCATGGTGACCGTGAAGATGCTGGTGGTAGCGTTGGCACTGAATTTACATTAGCTCCAGGTGCCAGCAAAAAGATTTCAGTCATTCTCAGTTGGTACTCACCGCAATTCCGCATGAAGCATTCTCATGAGGAATTAATTACCACTTGGTATGCGACCGAATTCCGTTCAGTTGCTGCTGTTAATAATTATGCTAGCGATGAACTCGACAATCTTCGCACACGCACCTTAAATTTCGCTAATGCGATTCATAAGAATGATATGCCTGAGGCATTCCGTAGTGCTGTGACGCGTAATTTGTCAATTTTAAAATCACCAAGCCTGTGGCGCGCCGACGATGGTCGCGTTTGGGGTTGGGAAGGTTGTCACGATGACGCTGGCTGCTGCCAAGGATCGTGCACACACGTATATAATTATGCACAAGCTCTAGCCTTTTTATTCCCTGACTTAGAACGTGGATTACGTGAAGTTGAATTGAACGAATCACTTGAGCAAAATGGCTTTCAACATTTCCGCTGTGATTTGCCATTTACCGATTGCAAAACAAACCCAGATGAGAATAGAAGCTTTGGCCATGCCGCTGCCGATGGTCAACTCGGTGGCATCGTTCGTGTGTATCGCGACTGGCGCTTATCAGGCGAAAATGAATGGTTGCGTCAGCAATGGCCGAACATTAAGCGCTCACTTGAATACTGCATTGGCGCTTGGGACCTCGAACGCAACGGTCGCTTAGCTGAACCACACCATAACACCTACGATATTGAATTCTGGGGCGAAGACGGTTTGTGCTCAGTTATTTACGCTGCTGCTTTAGTTGCTGCTATTGAAATGGCTGAGTATCTTGGCGAGAGCACCGAAGACTGGGCGAATATCTTAACTGGTGTTCGCGCTGTGATTAAAGATGAATTATTCGATGGGTGGATTCGCCAAAAGGTTCATTGGAAAGATTTACAAGCCGATGATCCAACAGCAGTGAGCATTGGTGGAGAACGCAAGGATACCCCAGAAGCCTCAGCAGTTATTGAAAAAGAAGGTCCACGCTATCAATACGGCGACGGTGTTTTAATTGACGCAGTCCTTGGTTGTCAAACTGCACGCATTGCTGGCCTCACCGATATTATCGATGAAGACGTCGAACGCGCACATGTCGATGCGATCATGGAACATAATTATAAAGAAACATTGCATGAACATGCATGCTTCCAGCGACCTGGTTATGCCATCGCTGAAGAAGGCGGAACCATTATGTGTTCATGGCCAGACGGTGGTCGCTTAACCATGCCATTCCCCTACAGCGATGAGGTTTGGACTGGTTGTGAACATCAATACGCCGCGCATTTAGTGATGCTTGGTCGCACTGATGACGCATTAAAAGTCGAAGAAGCAGTGAACGGTCGCTATAACGGTAAAGTGCGTAATCCATTTAATGAAATTGAATGTGGTCACTTTTATATACGTGCACTTGCCAGCTATGGCTTAGTTCCTGCTTACAGCGGTGCATTTTATAATGCCGCTACACAAGTTATGGAATTCAAACCATCGGTTGATGGTGATTTCACTTCGTTCTTTGCTATCGGTAGTGCTTGGGGTCACATCGGTGTTCGCAATGGCGAGCCATTCCTCGATCTGATCGAAGGCGAATTACCAATCAAAGAATGGAAATATGAAAAACAGGGTGCGCTTGTTTAGCAGTAAATAAGTGCGAGAAACAGCGCGCAGTCACTTGTGTGGCTGCGCGTTTTTTGTTTTCTTCGAGAACCAGTCCGGCAATGTCATGAGCGGTTTCTTTTTACGGTAATGTTGGGTAATTTTACCAGTTTTGATTTCCTTCTGAATTCCATCCAAATATTTACGTTCAGAATCTCGCATCGTCGAAAATATAATCGACACAGAACTATATTGATCTATTGAAATTCGTGTTCGCTGTGAGTCCACCGCCTGGACTTTCACTTTCTGATTTACGTTTGCAATAAAACTCATTTGCAATGACAATTCAAGGCTCTCTCCTTTAACATAAGAAATCGTACGCAGTGTCGTTGCCGCTTTTTCTTCAAGCATCTGCGTTAGCGCCATGATATAATCAAAGTACTGATCCTCTTTGATTCCAAATTGCTTAAAATGCTTGTCTGCCTGAGATTTGGACACAGGGTCAGCCATGTGTTCATCAAACATTTCGCGCTTCTCTTCACGAGAAAATTCCAATGGATTGTCCTTGATATACTGCACAATCTTTTGTTCTTTGAGTTCACGCAGCGTCGTACCATAGCGCGCTTCTAAATGCGTGACCACCTGTTCGAATGGGCAATCGACCACGCGTGACTGCGCACAACCACTAAAGGCGCAAATGAAAATTGATAAAAGAATAAGACGAATCATACCTAGGTTATGCTGCACCTAGACACCAAGACAATGTCTAATAATGCTTCACTTTGTTCACATGGGTCCACCAATCCTTGATTAAAGCATGCAACTTGGCTTGCTCTGTTCCGCCTTGATTAACACAGTTATTCATTTCAAAGGGGTCATCCTTGAGATTGAAACAATGCGTTGGCTCCAAGCTTTCGCGTTCGACAGTTAATTTCCAATCACCATCGCGAACGGCAATCCAATTACCTAATTCCATGAAAACTGGCGGTGCGGTAAATTCATCATCACTAGTCAGTGGTAAAAAGGATGTGCCTTCTGAGTAC
>JANQLF010000042.1 GCA_028280785.1 Planctomycetota bacterium | reverse complement strand
CAATTTTGGAACTCAGGGTGTCCTGATTTTTTCTCGGCTGTCCGAGGCATAAGCAGCGATAGCGGCGTTCCGCAGCATGGCTTTTAAATTGCTGACTGAGAATATTTTGTGCAGATTTATTTTTAGCGAGTAATAAACAGCCGCTGGTAGCTTGGTCAATGCGATGAACAACGCCAATGTAAGGCATTTTAATTTTTTGTTTACGCCAGTGATTGCGCAATAATTCCGGGATATGTCCGTGGTCATCACGTTGGCTTGGCGCGGATAAAATCCCGGCCGCCTTATCAACGACGATCACATCGTTATCTTCATAGAGAATAGAATATGCGTGTTTGCTGGCCTGCTGTTTAGCTTTTTTGAGGCCTTGGCGTAAATCGAGTTGAATAGTAACCGTTTTATCGTCGAGTTTACTTGTCGGCGAACTCGCAATTGCTTCATCAACACTGACTAATCCGGCGATAATTGCTTGGCGCGCTTTTTGTTTACTCAGGCCATCAACGTTATCAGCGAGCACGGCATATAATGGCTCGCCAGGAGCCCGCAGCGTATGGGTGTGCAGGCTATATAATTCACTCATACAGGCTCGTTGCGCGAACTAAGGGGGATCAAGTGGAGGCAGTCCACCATCATCAGTCGCCGGAGGTGGCGGTGGAGGTGGTGCTGCATTATTTTCATCGTCTTCCAAAATCACCAGCATTGATGATTGATGTCCATAATCACCAGCCTCTTGGCCACCTTCTTTTGGAAACATGGCATCGAGATTGTCACCAACTTGTTCGCCGCCACTTGGTGGAGCGACAGGAATTTCATGAACTGGAGCAGGAGCGGCCGCTTCAGGTGGTGGTGGTGCTGCATTATCTGCTGCGGGTGGTGGAAAATCGAGTGGCGCTGCAGGTTCATCAACAGCAGGCGGCGGTGGTGCCGCAGGAGGCGCCTCTGATCCTGGCATGTTGAATGGTTCTGGTGCTGGAGGCGGAGCGCCACCAGGTACAGCTAAGCCAGCATCTGACATTGGAGGTGGTGCGATTGGTTCTGATGGCGGTGGTGCTGGAGCAGTCGTTGAAGATTCACCTGCATCTTGCGCTGGTGCTTCTTCTGCTGCTGGTGCAGCGCTTGCTGCAACCACGCCGCCACCCTGACCAGAATTCCAGCCAGTTAATTGGTGACCACCAAGACCCTTAATGGCTTCACCGGCGTTGTGTACCGCGAGACCTAAGGCCACGGTTAAACTTGGTGCATTTGCTTCAAGATTTTGAATATCGTAACGTTTGGGATCTAAATCTAATCCTGCTAAGCCATCAAAAACGGTAATGCTCTTGCCGAGTAAATTACCGAGGTTGTCGGCGATGCTGGCCATTTGGCTGCTGCCGCCAGAAAGAACGATGTGCTGAACGTTTTCGTCATGTTGGCTTTCAACATAGTCAAAGCTTAAACGAATTTCGTTAGCGAGGTCTTCGATCGCTGGCATCGCTGCATCAAGAAGTTGTTGCAAGCTATCACCTGGATTGGCTTTTAATTCTTCAATTTCATCAGGATTTTCAGCAAACTGACGAGAAATAGCGTCAGTAATTTCATTACCAGCTAAATAGAATTCACGAGTAAATAATGGACGTGAACCTTTGACAATGGCAACACAGACTTTGCTGGCACCAATGTCAACTAAAGCGGTTACTGGGCTTTCATCAGAAATAACGGGGCCAAATACTTCGTAGGCATTGCACAGGGCAAATAAATCTACGTCGATAGCTTTTGGATGAACACCTGAATTATTTAAGGTGCCAATGTGGTCTTCAATAAAACCGCGGCGAACGGCGACCAACTGCACATTCATGTTGGCGTTGCCTTCTTCGCCTTCGGCATCTTCTAATGGTTGGAAATCAATTTGAACTTCGTCAATGCCAAACGGAATATATTTGTCAGCTTCAATTTCGATGTGCTGCTTGAGCATGTTGCGGTCGGTGATGCGTGGTGTTTCAACTTGGCGAACGATAACCGAACGGCCAGACACTGACGAGGTCAGGTTGCTTGGTTTGACACCGAGCTGGTCGACGACTTGGCGAATCACAACGGCGACGTCCTGGTCACCGATGCGTTGCTGTGAATAGCCAACCAGGGTCATGCGACCTTTGTTTGGTTGAATGGCAACGGCTTTAACCGAGTAGGAGCCAACATCTAAACCGATAAAAGTACTTTTCTTGCCGAACATGGCATCTCCGCATATCTGAAGCTTAATCCATTTGGGACTAAATGACTTGCCGCATCTTGTCTGCTGGCCAGTGCTTAAGCAAGTCCCAAGTCGCTAGATCAGGGCCTAGTTCTCAGGCTCTGTCTCTTTGCGCTCATAGATTTCGGTGAGCTGGAGACGCCAGTTTGACTCAACGCTCTGGCTGATGTCCTGGGTGAGGGCCTTGAACTGCAATTGGGCCTTCACTTGGCCCTTGGCTTGGCTGATGCATTGCTCTTTCATCAGTACCGCACCACTGCCACTGAGCGATTGCAGCTGCGCTTTGACAGCGTTCGGACCAACCTGGAGGGTGATCATCGGGGCCTCTTTGCTGCTCGCTCGGGTCAGGGTGAAGGTGTGGTCGTTTTTCTCACCAGGTTTCCAGCTGCGTTTGGCTTCAATGCCAATCGGTTCTTCGAGCTTGAAGATTTCATCGCCGGATCCGGCGG
This sequence comes from Planctomycetota bacterium, assembly GCA_028280785.1. Classification (GTDB taxonomy): domain Bacteria; phylum Planctomycetota; class UBA11346; order UBA11346; family UBA11346; genus JANQLF01. The sequence continues at coordinate 14,682 of JANQLF010000042.1, read as the reverse complement.
GGCGTAAGATCTCACGCCATAAGCGAAGGAGATTTTTGTCGCTGTATTGTTGTTTGGCACGCAGGTAGCGTGGGTCATCTTTTTCTTCGAATTCATCACGCGGATATAATTTTAAAAATGCCTTATGGATGCTGTCTGCGCCGCTCAACGAGCGCAGTCGCTGCTGTTGATAATCATAAAAGAGATCGAGACCTTTGCCGTTCAGTAAACTTAAATGTCCAATTAAAGGAACGTTGAGTTGTGATTCTTTGCGACTGGTATCGATATCATGTTTAAAGCCAGGAGCATTAATTGAGGCCATAATACCGATGATACTGAGTTTCAGATGTGCTTCTTTGGCAGTGTTTTTACTGCAAAAGAGTGCAAATTGCCAGGTGATGGTGCTTTGCGTTTTAATCTCATCGTCGACAATTTTTTGATTTACCAACTGTTCAGTTTGGTAGACATATTTATAAACGTAACCGGCTTTGAATTGTAATTTTTCTGGAGCAGCGGCATTATTATTTGCTACGTCTTCGGCGCATACGATCGAAGAGCATAAACAAACATGTAAGAGAATGAGCAAACAATGTCGCATTAGGTATTCCGGTTTACAATAAAATCAGCAAGGCCGCGCAGTGTATTGGCGCTGTCTCCGAAACCAGCCAAGACATCTTGTGCAGCGCTAATGTGTGCGGCGGCTCGTTCACGGGTGCCGTCGACACCAAAGACACGTAGCGAGGTTAACTTGTTTTGATCAGCATCCTTGCCTGCGGTTTTGCCTATGTCTTCGGATGATGCGGTGTGGTCGAGGAGGTCATCGGTCATTTGAAAGGAGATGCCGATGTGCTGACCAAATTCGCCAAAGGCAGCGATGTCTTGATCGGAAGCATCGGCGCTCAGGGCACCGAGGCCGCAGCTCACGCTGATCAGTGCCGCGGTTTTGCGCTCATGAATGCGCATCAACAGGGCTTCGCTATCGGGGCCAAGCTCATGGTTTTCGGCATCCAGATCGTCCTGTTGGCCACCAACCACCCCAATACTGCCACATGCATGGGACAAAAATTGGACCGCACGGGCGGAATGCTGGGCGATACAGCCCATAGAAAGGGTCAACAGGGCATCTCCACACAAAATCGCGGTCGCCTCATCAAAGGCCTTGTGGCAAGCAGGCTGACCACGGCGCATATCGTCGTCGTCCATCGCTGGGAGGTCATCATGAACCAAGGTGTAGGTGTGGAGCATCTCGATAGCCGCCATGATCGGTAAACAGGCTTCATCCGATCCACCCAAACAGCGATTCACGGCTAGGGCTAGGGCTGGTCGTAGACGTTTGCCGCCAGCAAAGACCGCGTAGCGCATGGCCGCATGCAGACGCTGCGGTTCTTGGTCCTCGCTTGGGATAATTTCGCCCAAATACGCGTCGCATAATGCGCGTGCATCGGCTAAAATTATATCGCAGTCACTTTGCGGCATTTTGGCATACTCCGGGGCAATTTTGTGGTGCAAGTATTGAGGTAAAAACCTGCGTTTTTTTGTCTACGAAGTGGGTAAAAATTAATTGAAAAAATAGCCAAAAATAAGGCGAAAAATAAGCTGAAATGTGGCATTCTATCGTTGCAGTTCTGGGGGGCTCGTTACACTAATTTTTTTACCCTGGAGAGCGTGTATATGAGCAATGCTGCAGAGGCAGAAGGTACCTATGATGCGGATTCGATTAAGGTGCTGGAAGGCATGGAAGCAGTGCGCAAACGCCCAGGAATGTACATCGGTGACCCCGCTACTAGTGGTCTGAACCAGCTGATTTGGGAGGTCATTGATAACTCCATCGACGAAGCTTTAGCTGGCCACTGCGACACCATTGGCGTGCATATTTACCGCGATGGATCGATCAGCGTTGAAGACAATGGCCGTGGTATTCCGGTTGAAATGCACCCAACCGAAAACAAGCCAACACTCGAAGTGGTACTCACCGTTTTGCACGCTGGCGGTAAATTCGACGATAATTCGTATAAAGTTTCCGGTGGTTTGCACGGTGTAGGCGTTTCTTGTGTGAATGCCTGTGCCGAATGGCTCGAGGCTGAAGTTAAACGTGATGGCAAACTGTGGAACATGCGTTTTGAACGCGGCGAAACGGTAAGAGAATTAAAAGAAGTTGGCAGTGCTGATGAAACCGGCAGTAAAATTCATTTTAAACCCGATCCAGAAGTTTTTCACGACAATGTGAAATTTAATTTTGAATCGATCGCCTCACGTATTCGTGAATTATCGTTTTTAAATAAAAATGTACGCATCACACTCGAAGACGAACGTGGCGAAGGTCGTGCCGAAGTATTTTTTAGTCCAGATGGTTTATCTGGTTTCGTGACCTACATGAACCAAGGCCGCGATTTATTGCATCCAAAGGTTATTCACATCGAACGTGAAAACGAAGACGGTATCACCGTTGAATTGGCTATTCAATATAACGATGGTTATGACGAGCGTTCGCTGTGTTTTGCTAATAATATTCGCAACCGCGATGGCGGCACGCATCTCGAAGGATTTAAAACCGCGTTAACCCGTGTGATGAATGGTTACGCCAAAAATAATAATTTATTACGTGGCACCAAAGCGCCATCGGGCGAAGATTTACGCGAGGGCTTAGTAGCGATTATTTCGGTTAAGCTTCCTGACCCGAAATTCTCTTCGCAAACCAAAGATAAATTAATTAACTCAGAAATCAGCGGCATTGTGCAGACCATGGCTGGCCAGGCGCTTTCCGATTACATGGAAGAAAATCCTAAAGTCGCGAAAACCTTGATTAATAAAGCGGTCAGCGCTTTAATTGCTCGCGATGCAGCGCGCAAAGCGCGTGAATTAGCGCGCAAAGATCGCAAGGGTTTACTCGGCGGCGCAAGCATGCCGGATAAATTGCGCGACTGTCAAACTCGTGACGTCGGTATCAGCGAAATTTACCTGGTGGAGGGCGACTCTGCAGGTGGTTCGGCCAAGCAAGGTTCTGATGCGCACTATCAAGCGATTTTACCGCTTAAAGGTAAAATTATTAACGTTGAAAAAGCGCGCATCGATAAGGTGTTAACCCACAGCGAAATTTCAGCGATGATTCAAGCCTTTGGTACCAGCATTGGTGATGAATTTACGCTCGAAGGTCTGCGTTACGGTAAAATTATCATCATGACTGACGCTGATGTTGACGGTTCGCATATACGCACATTGCTGTTGACCTTTTTCTTCCGTCAAATGCCTGAGCTGATCGAACAAGGTCATATTTACGTTGCTCAGCCACCGCTGTATAAAGTTACGCGTGGTCGTGGTAAGAGCGAATATGTGTATAACGAAAAATATTTACAAGACGAAATCACCAAGCTTGGTATCGAGGGTACCACCTTAATTGATAAGCATAGCGCTACTGAACGTTCATTGGCAGATGAACAATTAAAAAACCTGCTGACGCTACTTGGTGACATTGAAGATAATGAGGGTTTATTAGCGCTTAAAGGTTTAACGCTCGAAGAATATCTAGAAATGCGCAATGATGATGGGATCTTGCCATTGTATCGCTTAAGTGTCGGCGAAGAAATGCAGTATCTCTACACCAATAAAGAACTCAACGAGCGCATGCAGGCGCATAAAAAAGAAAATGGCCACACTGACGACGGTAAGGCTGTCGAAGAGGATGTAACGAATCAGCCAGAAATTCTCGAATTCACCGAGCGTGAAAGTGTTGAGGAAAATCTGCGCAATCTCAAAGATCAAGGTTTTGACCCTGCCTATTTAGTTGGTATTGCCCGTGACATTGTTGATCCTTTTACATTGAAGGACAGCAAAGAAGAAATGGTTCTCACTAATTTATGTGAAATTCCTAATGTCATTCGCGAATTCGGTAAACGTGGTTTAGATGTGCAACGCTATAAAGGTTTGGGTGAAATGAATCCCGAACAATTATGGGAAACTACGATGGATCCCGAGCGTCGCCAATTAATTCGCGTAACCATTAGCGATGCGCTTGAGGCGGAGCATATGTTCTCGACCTTGATGGGGAATGATGTGACGGTTAGGCGTGATTTTATTGAGCGGTTTGCGCTTAGTGTGGCTAAGAAATTAGATGTATAAATTGTAGTTTTGTGGTTGAGTGGATTCTAGTTTCTGGGTTCTGGTTACTAGTTTGGTGGCAATATAACTACAAAGCCATTTAACCAGGAGCTAGTAGCCAGCAGCAGGTAGCTATTAATCCACAAAGTTATTGTGCCATAAAATCCCCTTTTCTGCCTGGTGCCTGACAGGGCGAACCCCAACCAGAAAAGGATATTTCATGGCACACTTTACCGAACTTCGCGTTTTTATCCAAGCACGTGAGAATCTAAAAGAAATCAAACAAATTTGCAAAGGTTGTTACGGTTTTGGTGATTTAAATAACCAACTCAAACGCTCAGCAATCTCAGTAGTCTCTAACATCGCAGAGGGTGCTGGTAACGGTACTAACAAACAATTTGTGAAATTCCTAAACATAGCCCGTGGATCTAATCACGAAGTCCATGCACAATTATTAATATTAAGCGACCTCGGATATATATCCGATACAGCAACAATATTCGAAAACGTCAATGTCACCGGAAAAATGTTAACTAAATTAATTCAATGCCTGCGTTAGCAGGCCCCTGGGAGCGCGACCGTCTCGGTCGCAATATCAGACTGATGTTGCAAAAAATTACTATTTCAAATTCGATGTAGAGAACATCCCTGGGTCCGCGAGCAGCTTGCTCGCATCATTGATCGAGTAATTTATTCAATGCTATTTTATAAATAGTTATTGTTGGCCAATCTTGGTCATTAATATCTATTTTTAATTTATTTGCTTCATGCCTTAGCTCATCGTTCCAGATTTTAAAATATCTTCGATGTTCAAGATCGGCATCTTTTATTTCTTCGGATATAAATTGAGGAATAATTTTCCTGGCCATTTTTTGGAGTTTTTCTTCTGATCCTAGGAGTGTTTTTAATGTTGCATTACCTTTAACGCTATCATGCATCTCGATAATTTCTGCCATGATCTCGGTGATTAAAGCGTGGTTTCTAGACATTAATTATCTGCGAGGTCTTCTGATATAACACCAACGTAACTTTCGTACCTGAAAACACTTATGTCTTCATTCTCAACGGCTTCTTTGACTGCGCATCCAGGTTCGTGGATGTGAGTGCAGTTGGAAAATTTACACTCATGATGATAAGCAGCAATATCCCGATAATGCAACGCCACATCGAGTACCGACATTTCGCTAATCGCACATTCGCGAATGCCCGGCGTATCGATTAAAACCGTTTCGTGCTCGAGTGGAAAAGACTGTGCAGCTGTGGTGGTGTGCCGACCTTTTTGATGCGTGTCTGAAATTTCACCGACGCGAAGAGCCAGGCTTGGAAACATCGCATTTAATAATGAGCTTTTGCCAACGCCGCTCTGTCCAGCGACGACGCATTGTTTACCTTTTAAATATTCCTTTAAGCGTTCGAGTTCGCTGTCGGTTTTATCCGTAGTCGAGGACGTACAAAACACATCGTATTCGAGTTGTTTGTAAATATCGGCGTAGTAATCTGCGTTGCCAAGGTCGCATTTATTAATCACGATAATTGGCTCAATGTTATTATAGTGCGCAATTAATAAATAGCGGTCGATTAAGGCTGGTTTAATATCTGGTGCCAGGATTGACGTGACAATAATCAAGCAATCTACATTAGCAGCAAAGACATGTAATAATGATTTATTATGACTGTCGGCACGGGCTAATTGATTATCACGTGGAATTAATCCGGAAATAAACGGATCGCCTTCGGGGGTTTTATCAAAATAAACCCGATCACCGATGCAGATAGGATTGCGTACGCCTTGCAATTTTTTAGTTAAGGCTGTACGAATTTCACAGGTAAATTCTTCGCCTTGCATGCTGCGAACGTCAACAAATTTGCCTTGAAAGCCGCAAACAACGCCTTGGATACCGCTGGGTTCTTCGTCGTCTTCAGTGAGACGATTGAATTTTGCCAGTAATGATTCGCCGGTGTGGTGATTGCGGCGTGTGCCTTCGTGCTGCTCTAGGTATTCTTCATCGTCACTGTGGCGTGATAAATTACCTAAGCGCGTGGTTGGTTTAACACTGGCACGACGCAGACGACCGAGACCGTCACGTTGCCCTGGTCTATTTTGGCCTTTGTTTTTACCGCGTTTGTTTTTACTCACCTGCTAATTCAGCAGCAGCTTCTTGAGCGTCTAATGCTGCTTTGTAGTCATCGACTTTAATGCGTGCCAATTTAATGACGTTTTCGATTACTTCGCGATCAAGATCTTTCCATGGCATGCTGACATTGCCACCGCTGTCGAGTTGAATGCGCAGTGAATTTTCATCAGCGCCATCAACGTAGGGATTGACTAAGTGCTGAATTTTACCTCTGTAGGTTTCACGCGGTTTGAGACCTTTATCGATTTTCTTAACCAATTCTTGTAATTTGACTGCATGGTCACGCATATCGGTGTATTGTTTGTGCGCTGTTTTCGATGACTCCAAGGTCATGCTGTTTTCGCGATAGTGATTAACCATTTGGGTTAATTCCCAATTGGCTAAGTGCTTGGCAGCTTGAGTGATGATTACTTGGCGACCAGCAGCACTCTTATTATCAATGTCACGTAAGGCTTTATTGATTTTCTTAGCAAGGTCAGAGTCAACAAAGCTAGCCGGTAATTCATTGCGTAATTTACGTAACGCATCCGGATCTTTGTTGCTGGTTGCAGTTTTGATGCGGCGCTCAATACGACCGATATATAAATTCTTTTGGTGGGTCACGTCTTGACGTAGTGAATCAAAGCGCGCTTTAATGCCGGCTGAATTGTGCTGACGTTGTACGGCGGCAATGCGTTGTGCTGCGGTGTCGTACTCGTGCTTATTAATTAAACCTTGGACTTCCGTATTAAGGCTACGTAAGGCTGCATTGGCTGCGTCAGTTCTTAATTTCTTGATAATTTTATCGAGTTCGCCTTGTAATGATTGCAAGCGGACTTTGTCATTACGGGCGATGTCAGCATCTTGGTTTAGCGCGGTAATTTCTTTGTAGAGTGCGCCACCTTCGTTGAGTTGTTTCACCCCACGAATTTTTACTGCAAGGGCGTCGACTTTTTCGGTGACGGCTTTCTCACGTGCGAGTTTCGCAGAATTATCAGGTTGAACCGGATCATTATTGTCAGGTGGTGTTGGATCGTTATTGCCACCATTGTTGGCAGGATCGTTGTTATGTGGCGCTAAGCTTTCGGTATCGGTACCAGTACCATCATTTGGATTGGTGCCATTCTCGCCAAGACTACCACCGGTGGCCAAGGTGTAACCAATGACACCGAGTGCAGCGACGATAATTAAAATTAGAATTAATTGAACTGGATTAAAGTTGCGGGTACCTGTCGACAGAGTGGTGTGGCTGTGCTGCGACACATCACCGCTGGTATGATTGGTGGTGTAGGATGTTTCTGCGCCACCAGCATCGCCTGGTTTGTGGCCTGCGGCTAAGCGACGTAAAATAACCGTTTCACCGTCACCAGATTGTTTAGCTTCGACATCGCCCGAGCTTTGGACTTTTTCCATGTCCTTCATCAGATCCATCGCTGTTTGATAGCGTTTATCTGGATCTTTGACCATCATCTTTTCGACGACTTCGCAGACTGATTCAGGGATGTCTGGATTTACTTCGCTTAACGGTTTTGGATCTTCTTTTAATAATTTTTTAAGAATATCAGTAGGGGCACTGCCTTGATACGGTGTTTGACCGCTTAACAAATGATAAAGCGTTGCACCTAAAGAATAAATATCGACACGGTGGTCAATTTTATTGCCTTTTGCGGCTTCAGGTGCGATGTAGTGCGGCGTACCAACAATTTTCTTTGAATTGTCTTGTTCGATTTCATCAAAGGTTTTACTAATACCAAGGTCAGCTAATTTGACCGTTTCGCCATTAGCCAACATAATGTTGTCAGGTTTAATATCGCGGTGAATTAATTTATGCTCATGTGCGTAATCTAAAGCTTTGGCCGTTTGACGACCAATTTCTAATGCTTGGCCAGGCGATAAAACACCTTGGTTGCGGAGTACGTGTAAACAGGTTGGGCCATCGATGTATTCCATTGAAAAATAATGGACGCCATTTTCGGTACCAACGTCATGCACTTGAATAATATTCGGATGATTTAATGCGCCGGCGGCGCGGGCTTCGCGAATAAATTGATCAATAAAATTTGGTTTGCTGTTAAATTTAGGAGCGAGGACTTTTAAAGCGACGCTGCGATCCATCGAACGTTGGCGGGCTTTATAAACAATACCCATACCACCTTGACCAACACGACCATCGAGGTCGTATTTCGTCAACAATTCGCCGAGCGACTGATCGCCTTCTTCCTTGGTGAAAATATATTCACATTTACCAACGCTGATGCAGTCACCGAATTCTAAAATACGTTCGGAAACCTTTGAACCATTAAGACGTGTGCCATTACGTGACTTGAGGTCGATCAGGGCCCAGATGTTGTCGTACTTCTGCACGCAAAAGTGCTCCCGACTGGCTTTGGGATCCGGAATTTGGCCATCACAATCGCCTTGGCGACCGAAGGTGCTTCGGTCCTTGCTCAAGGCATGTTCGTGTCCTGCGTTAGGACCGGATTGACAGACCAGTTTGGCCATGTGGACTCCACGTCAGTGAAAGGCGGGGATATTGGGGCACTCTACGCCGAGCGCAATGGAATAAGTCCCTATATAGTAAATGCCTGTGAGGAGACAGCGTGACGGAAGGAATGGCCTATTCATGCCGATAAATCCCACATGCGACCTGTACATTCTGACCGGTGAGCGATCGGGCGAAGCCTATGCAGCAGCAGCACTTAGGCATTTGAAGACGCTCAGCCCAGAGATTAGCTGCAAGGCTATGGGCAGCGATCTGTTGGCTGATGCTGGAGCTGAGATCGAATACGATTCAAGCGGCTTCGATGTCATGGGATATTGGCCGATTTTGAAGGAGTTACCGAAGTTCCTCGCTAGGCGCAAAGAATTGGTCAATCGGATCAAAAATCTGCGGCCAAAAGTGGTTTTGACGGTGGATTATCCGGGCATGAACATGGGTGTTTTAAAACGCCTTGGGAAAATAGAGGGGGTCACCCGTCTGCATTTGGTCGCTCCCCAGGTTTGGGCCTGGCGACCATGGCGAGCCAAGGCCTATGCCCAGTCCTGCGAGCAGTTGGCCTGTTTCTTCCCCTTCGAACCGGAATATTTCACGCCCTTCGGCTGCGATGCTCGCTTCATCGGCCACCCAATGGTCGATATGATCGACCAAGAAGATTTGGATCAGGAAATCCCAGGCATTGAACAGGTGGATGGTAGCAAACCGATTTTATTAATTGCGCCTGGTAGTCGCCCCAAAGAAGTCGGTGGTTTACTGCCAATTTATCACAGTGCTGTCAAAGAAGTCGAAGCCGCGCTCGCCGCACGCGGTCAGGATATATCTGTTGTCATCTGCCGCAGTGAAAGCGTCGATGAAAGCATTTATCGCAACATAACTGATTATCCTTTGATTAATGGCCATTATCGACAGCTATGTAAATTAGCCCACCTAGGTATTATTACATCTGGTACCGCAACACTCGAGGCGGCTATTATTGGCCTTCCACATGTGGCTTGTTATAAATCTGATCCAGCTACCGCGCGCATTGTGAGAAAACTGGTGAGCACGCAGCATTTCTCCTTACCGAATATTATTCATGACCAACGTGTTGTTCCTGAATTATTACAATACGATGTGAATACCGAACGTTTAAGCCTGCAAGTGCTGACTATGTGGGAAGGAAAACGTCGTGAAACATGCCAGGCAATTTTAGATACAACGGCAGAAAAATTAGGTGGCACGGGGGCAATGACGAATTTAGCCGCTCTCATACAAGAAAGCCTTTAGAAATCCGATTCCAACCACTGATAAACACAGATTGCCTCAGATTAAAATCTGGGAATATCTTATGTCCATCTGTGGTTGAAAGAAAATAAAATTAAGCTCTGTGTTTGCGAAAATCTCTAGGCGATTTACCCATCTGCTGCTTAAATTGTCGATTAAACGTTGATAATGTGGGGAAGCCGCACTCAAGCGCCACTTCGATAATCGATAATTCTTCTTGCTCCAGTAAACCGCAGGCCATGCGAATGCGGAAATTATTTAAATACTGATGTGGTGTTTGTCCGGTACTGTGTTTAAATTGGCGACGAAAATGAATTTCGCTCATCTCGCAAACATCAGCTAAATCCTGGTTATTTATTTGTTCGGCGTATTTAGTGCTGATTAAACCAATCGCCGGGGCGATGCTGGTCATATCTAAATTATGTGGCGTGCTTTGATCGCCACTTGGTAGGCGACTTAATAATACCAATAATTGTTGGAGCGATGCATGAACGAGGGTCTGCCAATTTTTTTGTTTTTCTTTTAATTCGGCGATAATGATATCGACGGCATGACGTAAGCGGGGATAATCTCCGCTGTGAAAACGATTGTGAAAATCAGGCCCACTTAAATCTTCAATGGCTTGCAATGGTACATCACCAAGAAAATGCTCAGTGTGAAAATGAATAAAGGTCCAATCGCTGGTGGTGTTGCGATGGCTTTGGGCTAAATGAAATTCACTGCTATTGATCACAACGATGTCGCCCTGTTTAAAATCAAAGCATTTATCTTCGATAATAAATATGCCTGAACCGCGATGACAGAGCCCGACCTCCATCACGTTGTGCTGATGCAGGGCATTGATCTTCTCGTCCTTCTGCACGAAGTCGTAAGCCATGATCGGAAAGTTCTCGTCGGTATCGATGGCATCGACGCCACCCTTCGGCGGTTTAGAGCCTGCACGAGAACCGGGGTGAGATGATCGTTTTTGCATAGTCTATGAGTATATTTGCTGAGAACTGTTCAAATTCAATGATAATATGGGGCGTTCAGGAGTGAAGATATGAGCAATGCGCCAGCTAATTACGAAGAACAAGTCTACGCCGGAGTCCTCGGTAAAATCATCGGTGTTTACATGGGTCGTCCATTTGAGGGCTGGAGCAAAGCCAAGATCGAAGAGAAGTGGGGACAAATCGATCGCTACGTCAATGAGGATGTTGGTCATGATTTAATTGTCGCTGACGACGATATTACGGGCACCTTTACCTTTGTGCGTGCACTTGAAGACACGCAAAAGTACGAAGCGACCAGCGCCGAACAATTCGGTGAAACCTGGATGAATTATTTAATTGAAAATAAAACCATTTTATGGTGGGGCGGCATGGGTCATTCGACCGAGCATACTGCGTACCTGCGCATGAAAAATGGCATTAAAGCACCAGAAAGCGGTTCGTGTGCATTAAATGGCAAAACGGTTTCGGAACAAATCGGCGCGCAAATATTTATTGATGCAATTGGTATGTGTTTTCCTGGAGAACCAGAACGTGCAGCCAAGGTTGCCGAAGCAGCCGCGCGCGTGTCGCATGATGGCGAAGCCGTTTACGCTGCACAAATGGTGGCGGCTATGGTGGCGATGGCTTTTATTGAAAAAGATTTATTTAAAGTCATGGATCACTGCGTGACCTTGATTCCTGCTGATTCAATGATTGCTGAAATGCATAAATTGGTTCGCGAATGGGCTATCGAAGACCGCGACTGGCGCAAAACCTTTGAGCGCATCGATGAACGCTACGGTTACCATAAATACGGCGGTAATTGTCATGTTATTCCTAATCACGCGATCATGGTTATGGCCTGGGCCTACGCTCCTGAGAATTTCCATCAATCACAAATAATTATTAATACCGCTGGTTGGGATACCGATTGTAATGCGGCGAATGTTGGTTCGGTTATGGGCATTATCTGTGGACTCGACGGCATCAATAAAGATTACGATTATCAGTCGCCACTTGCTGATCGTGTTTTAATGCCAACGGCTGAAGGTAGCCGCGGTACCAGCGACGCATTGCGCGAAGCGTATTACATTGCAAGCATTGGTCGTAAATGCATGGGCTGGGATCAGCTTGATAAACAACAATGGATGCATTTTTCACAGCCCGGTGCCTTGCACGGTTTCCGCGCTGAAAATGACGGCGTTAGCTTAAGCAATGTCGATAAAGCCTTAGCAATTGAAAATACTGCCGATGAATCACGTATCAGCACACCGGTGTTAACGCGTAAAGAATCTGGTGGAACCGGTGGCTATGGTGTAACCGGAACGCCGCGTTTGTACGGTAATTATAAAATTACTGCAGACATTGCGGAACTTGATAATTGCCAAGTGAAATTATTTGTTCGCGTAGGCGGTAATGCTGAAGATCCTGATCAAAAGTTATTATATAGCGACGTCTTGACTGAATCCGGAACCTTAGCATTCACCATTCCTGAAATTGGCGAGCAATTAGTTATAGATTTTGGTTTTGTTATTAGCGGCACAGGGAAGGCCGTTATTAACAGTGTAGATTATGATGCCGTACCAACGGCTTGCTTTAAAGATAATACCGAAACGCCGAAGTTTAAAATGGGCGCAGATATTCCCGGTTATGTCTTAGATGTTGATAACATGCGTGGTCCATTTAGCGACGATGATGAATTACAATTACGCTTTATCAAAAGCCAAGGTCGCGGCAGCGTGGTGACTGGCACCGATGATTGGTGCAATTATCAGGTTTCGGCACGTCTAAATAATCATCTCGGTGATTACGTCGGTTTAGTCGGTCGTTATCAGGGACAATCACGTGGCATCGAATTACGTCAGCAAGGTAATGTCTTAAAATTAATTGAGCATTGTTATGGCGAAACCGTTTTAGCGAGCTGCGAACATCCGGCTTGGGACGTTGATGCCTTTCATGAATTAAGTCTGCGCTTCGAAGAAGAATCCATTACGGCTTTTATCGATGGTAAAGAAGTGCTCAGTGGCACCACGCATTTATGTCACGGTGGCGCTGGATTCTGTTGGGCCAACGGATTGGTTGGGGCACGTGATTTTAGTGTGTCTGCTGTTGAAGCTGCCGAAGTAGGTTCTGTGGAAAATGGTGAATTAGTTTCTAGTTCTTAGTAATTGGTTTGGTTTTGAACCACAGATGGACACAGATTAACATAAATAAGTGTTGTTGTGACGGTATGTGTCCCTGGGAATTGCGAGTGGCCTCACTCGCATAGGAGGCTTTGATGCGAGTGGGGACACTCGCGTTCCCGGCAAGATTTACTCATAATAAGAAACATTATTTTATTTCATCCGTGTTCATCTGTGGTTCAAAAATAAAAACCACCAAACACGAACCAAATAACAACTCAGCGCAGTTATCATTCGAATAGAGGAACCAAAAACCAAAAACAACTATCTAAAACCGCCGTCCCGTTCTTGGACAAATATTAGTAGAGCGACGAGGAGGCGATGAATCATCTTCCTTGGTTTCCGTGTCGGTATACGGGCCGAGATAAATAACTGGCTTGCGATTAATCGATTTTGTATCGCCACCTGAAGAACTGCTTTTTTCTTCCGCTTCTTTTTCTTTCTTGACCAGTATCGCTGTTTCCAGTGCGATTTGTTTTTGCGCGGCGACTACTTTTGCGGCCTTTTCTTTTTCTAGTTTTGCCAAACGTTTACCTTCGCGTTTATGAATAATGTCTAAACGTTTGCTTGGTTCTACCCATTTACCTTCAAATAAGACGTGCCCTTGGGCGACATGTTTTTGGCGTGGGGTCATCCATTTTTCATTATACCACACATAGCCGAGGGCCTCGCGTGCGGCTTTATGCTGTGGGTCTTTTTTAATGACTTCACGGGCGAAACTGCGAAAACGAATATCTTGTTTGTGCTTTTTTAATAAAAGTGCGAGCGTCCAAATATCATTGGCGCTTGCTTTATCGCCGAGTTTTTCGCGGCGTTGTAAAATGCGATCGACCTTGCCTTGTTGTTTATTTTTTAAGGTACTGACCGATTTGATCTCGATGACATCGAATTCGCGATGCATGACAATCGAACCAATCTGCATTTTCAATTTGACTTTTTCAGCATTGGGAGGGCTAACTATTTCCCCCGTGAATTGACGACCGTCATAGAGGATCACATCAGCAGCGCTTGCTGTGAGCGTCATCACCAAGATGAGGCCCAAAGATCTGAGAATCAACATTATTGGTACTCCTTAGACCGGGATATTTGCTTGTCCGGTTCTCATAAGGTAGTGACATCTAGGTATTGAGAGCGGATGCTGTTTTTGAGCCGTTCTCTCGCGACGAGGACTGGTCAAATTGGTCGCAAATAGGGTCGAATCTCCAACCGCTAGGCCTAAGTAGATAAAGGATTTAGGTTCTACTGCCGAGTCCATCGATTGGGGTTTGACATCCCTTTTCCGTGTACATAGTTCGCGGCCCGTCTGAGAAATGGTAAAATCACATTTTTTTGGACAGGGACTGGTTTTTCCGGTGCATTACGGCCGGACGCCCTTTTCGCAAGAATGGGGTAGCCCGAAGGGGTGGAACCGTGAAGGCCAAAAATAATGCAGCTTGCTGCTTTGGCCGGAACGGAGGAACCCCTTCGAAACAAATCAGCCTTCTTTGACAATGAAAGAGCAGTAGTGAAAGCCATAGAGGATCTTTTGCACGATTAGTGTATTTGCTCTGCAAGTACATTGATCTCTACCAAAAGCCGCT